>JAFYZG010000196.1 GCA_017548825.1 Oscillospiraceae bacterium | reverse complement strand
TCCGTCCACCGAGACCTTTCCCGAGGTCGGGCGTTCCAGAAGATTGATGCACCTGACCAGAGTGCTCTTGCCGGCCCCGGACAGACCTATGATCCCGAAGATCTCTCCCCTGAAGATGTCGATGCTGACATCCTCAAGAGCCTTCACTTCGGTAGGCTTTCCCTGATCATAGATCTTTCCGAGGCCTTCGACATGAATGATCACATCATTTGCAGAAGACATTGTTTCCTCCAAACAAAAAAGCTGTCGTCCAAACAAGGACGACAGCATAATGCTTCGTGGTACCACCTTGGTTCATCCCGTCTTCGCAGAACGGGACCTTACAGAGCGCCAACACGCTCCTGTGCTGTATCGGGCACTCCCGTCGCGGCTTAAAACGATTCGGCCGCGCGGCTCCGAGACCATGTTCGGCAGGACCACCGGCACTCCCTTTCACCTTACGGAGCTCTCTGAAGCCGCTGAATGATGCTTACTCTTCTCTTCCCAGCCTTGGTTTTATTCTGTTGAAATGAATTTTATGCTTTAATCTGCGCCGAGTCAATGACAAATCCGTGACAATATTCGGTTCAAGTGTCGAACTTATTGCTGAGCGGCGTCGCGTCCGATGTCCGCAACGGACCTCAGAAGCTCGAGATCCTCCGCGGTCACCCTCATGTTGTATCTCAGGTCTCTTCCGTCAGGCGAAGTCACAGTGATATCTATGACGCTGCCGTCTCCCACATACCCGGAGTTTCTGATCTCCCTGAAGTATGGAAGAAGCTTAGGGTGGGCAGCGGTGAACTGCCCCCACATCTTCTTTATCTTTAGCAGTGTCATCGGATTCAGTGCCATACCGGATCTCCTCCCTATTCTACGATCTCTCCGTCCTTCATGATGCAGTCTCCGTCTGCCCAGATCGTCGGATCGTGGGTAACGATATCGAAATGCCCCTTGGCGTTCTGCATTCCGCCGAGAGATATGTTTCTTCCCATGCCTATGTGGAAGGTCCCGTAGGTGGACTCGTCTTCGATATAGGACACGCCTCTGCACTGTGACAGAGCGTTCAGCCCTATGCCGAATTCCCCGTTCATCCACATCGCGTCGTCTCCGAAGCTCTCTATATATCTGACCAGCCTCTGCGCATCCTCATGAGTATCGGATGTGGACAGTCTGCCGTTATGAAATTCGATGTGTATCGGTTCTTTTACGAGTCCCTCGTATCCGAGAGATCCGTCAAGGACGAGGAGCCCTTCCGTGGCGTCCTCCACCGGAGCGACATACACCTCAAAACTTGCGCTGGTCACATCGCCTTTCCTTGTGGCGCTGCCGTTGTAGTAGCCGCCTTTCCTTCCCTTCTTGCAGAAGGTGATATCCGTCCCCAGCGCCGTCGTGACATGCAGATATGTGCTGCGGTTTATCTTCGGCAGGATCTTCTTTGCCATCCTCGCTGCCCATCTGCAGTCCATCGCTATGAACTCGTTCTCCAGAAGAGACGTGCCGTTGCTGCAGGACAGCGGCAGCGAAAGGAAGCGCGCTCCCGCCTTTGTCGCCTTCCCTACTTCCGGCGTGGTTATGAACGAGAAGTCGGTCGCACCGATGATCACGTTCGCCCTGCAAAGCTGCTCTTCCAGCTCGTGGATCACATCGCCGCTCTGGACTGCGTCTGCCGGCAGCACTACTGTCTTGAGCACGGCATCGCTGCCTCTTGCCCACTCATCCACGGCTTCCGCTTCCCGGACATGTGTCTCGTCGGTAATAAACATGATAAGTTCGTCTCTGGAGACTTCCAGCCATCTGTTCATGATTATGGAAACGCCTGTCTGTATCCTCATCGCGCAAACACATCTCCTTTCTTCCGGCAGAACAATTATACATCACGGCGGCCCGCTGTCCAAAAGAAAGAAAAATATGAATATATTGTGAATAATATATTTGCTTTTATAATAAAGTGATGATAGACTATTGATAATTTAAATTGGTGAAGTGTCATCCCGCAGGCTGTACCGGGGATGCAGGCGCTGCCGGAAACGAGGATCTTAATGGACACAAACAAAAAAGAGTCCACAAACAGCGCCGCACAGCTCAGACAGTATGATTTCAGCAGGCCCATAAGGCTGACTGCCATGCGGTCCGGAGGTCTGGACACCCTGTTCTATTCCTTTATGCTGAGCATATGCCTCACCGCCATGATCCTTATCCTCTCTCTGAGAGGAGGAAAACTTCACCTTGAGTTTACTTTCTGGAGGACACTTGCGTGCCTTCCTTTCTCCGTGATCGCCGTGATCTTCTGGCAGCTCCTGTCAGAGCTCAGGAAGTATCCGCCCAGACTTGCCAAGCAGAACGTATGGACCATAGATGAGCTGATGGCTCTCACCGGCAAGGACAGGGACGAGACCGAAAGGATAATCACACGCATCCTCGAATCCTGTTTCGAGGTCGACCCATCCTGCATCCTGGGCAGCGAAGAGAACATCCGGGAGCCTGAAGCACCGCAGACCGCTGCGGAGGAACCTGCAGCGGAAGAAAAGGACAGTTTCTCCAGATACGACAGTTGATTGCCTGCGCAAACAGAACGCGGGAGTCATATAGCACTATGAAGAAAAGGAGTGAGTTCATGGACATCATTAAGCTAATTGGTGTCGTGATCGTTGTCATCGGCTTCGCACTGAAGTTTGACACGATCGCAACTGTTGTCATCGCCGGTATCGTCACTGGTCTTGTAGCCGGCATGACTCCGATGGAGATTCTCACAACACTGGGAACTTCCTTTGTGAGCCAGAGAACAGCCACACTGTTCGTTCTGACTCTTCCTGCGATTGGTATCTGCGAGCGCTTTGGCCTTAAGGAGAAAGCAATCGATTTCATTCGCAGCATCAAGAATGCGACTACAGGCCGCGTCATCCTGATCTATCAGGCCATCCGTACCCTGGCAGCCGCTTTCTCCGTACGTCTCGGCGGACATCCTCAGTTCGTACGTCCTGTCGTCGTCCCGATGGCAGAAGGTGCAGCTGCTGCCAGAGGTGTTGAAGTCACCGATGAAGTGGCAGACGTCATCCGCGGCGCATCCGCAGCTTCCGAGAACTACGGCAACTTCTTTGCGCAGAACTGCTTCATGGGCGCTTCCGGCACACTGCTGATCGTCAGCACCCTTGTCGAAGCCGGTTACGACGTGACCGCTGCTCAGATCGCCGGCTGGTCCATCCCGATCGCCGTCATCTCCGTGATCGTCGGCGCAGTCCGTGCTATCCTGCTTGACAAGAAGCTCGGAGAAAGGAGCGCAGAATGAACTTTGGACAGATTTTGGCTGAAATTTTCTACACACTGATCGGTATCATCTTCATACTCGTCGGTGTCAAGGCACTCAAGGATCCCGGCGCCCAGAAGAAGGGCACGACAGCCGCTTTCTGGTTCCTTCTTGCCTTCACATTCATTTGCGGGAACTGGATCCCGAAATGGATCGTCGGTGTTGCGATCCTTGCCATGGCGGCCCTCACCGGCATCAAGGGCGTCGTACAGAGCGCCAGTGATGTTCCGGATCCGGCAGTCGTACGCGAGCGCGCCGACAAGTTCGGTTATAAGATCTTCATCCCGGCTCTGAGCCTCGCCTTCTCCGCCGTCGTCCTCGCGACCCTCGGCTCCAAGGTCCCCGCTCTCAAGTGGATCACAGCCAACAACTCCATCTGCCTCGCCGGTATCATTGCTCTTATCGTCGTGCTCTGCATGACCAAGGCTGAGCCCAAATACGCAGTGATCGACGGCACCCGTCTTATGGACAACGTTGGCCCGACAGGCATCCTCCCCCAGCTGCTTTCAGCTCTCGGAAGCCTGTTCACTGCAGCCGGTGTAGGCACCGTTATCGCTAACGGCGTCGCCAAGGTCGTTCCCGAAGGAAACAAGCTCATCGCCTGCGCAGTCTACTGCATAGCGATGGCCCTGTTCACCATCATCATGGGCAACGGCTTCGCAGCATTCTCCGTCATCACGATCGGTATCGGTGTCCCGTTCCTTATCGCTCAGGGCGCCAACCCCATTGTCGTCGGAGCTCTCGGCCTCACAGCCGGTTACTGCGGAACGCTCTGCACCCCGATGGCAGCGAACTTCAACATCATGCCTGCAGCTCTTCTTGAGGTCAAGAACAAATACGCCATCATCAAGAGCCAGGTCCCCGTTGCTCTTTGCATGCTTCTCATTCACATCGTCCTGATGTATTTCTTCGCATTCTAAAGAAGACAGCATCCGCGCGCAGCATGCTGCGCGCGGATCTTCTTACTGAGTTATTTAGGAGCCAAAATGAAGGTATTACTTACTGCTTTTGATCCGTTCGGCGGAGATCCGGTCAACCCTGCTCAGGAAGCAGTGGCAGCCGTCGCCGACAGCATTGCCGGTGCCGAGATCGTCAAGGTCGTGGTCCCGACGGTGTTCGGAAAATCGATCGACACGGTCTATGAAGCCATGAAGAGAGAAAAACCCGATGTCACCTTCTGCATCGGCCAGGCCGGCGGAAGAGTCGGTCTCACACCCGAGCGCGTTGCCATCAACCTTGATGACGCACGCATAGAGGACAACGAGGGCAATCAGCCCTTCGACAGAACGATCTTTGAAGACGGCAAGACAGCTTACTTCACCACACTCCCCGTAAAAGCGATGGTGGCGAAGATCAAGGAAGCAGGCCTTCCCGCCAGCGTATCCTACACTGCCGGCACCTTCGTGTGCAACCACCTCATGTACGGTGTGCTGTATCACATCTCAAAGGAGTTCCCGGACATGAAGGGCGGCTTCATGCATGTTCCGTATCTGCATGAACAGGTACTGAACCGCGCGAATACCCCGTCGCTCTCCAAGGACGACATCGTCAAGGGAATAGAGGCAGCCATCACAGCTATCGTGGAAAACGCCTGATATCCAAACAGGATCACTATACAGAAAGAGCCCGGTCCGTGACCGGGCTCTTTTTTCTTTATGCATATCAGCCTGTCTCTTCTGATTCTTCCGTTTCCTCTTCCGTATCCGGTACGCCGTCCATATCCGGATCGAATGGATCCGGCTGTACCTTGATGGTCACGGTCTCCGAAAGATCTATCTCCGTTCCCCTCTCGACGCTCTGCTCATAGACAAGGCCTGGGAATTTATCCTCAGCCTCCTCGAAGACGACCTCATATTTTATTCCGTAGGCTTCGAGCAGCTGTTCCGCATTGGGCAGATACAGCCCTGACAGATCCGGCATCACTGCCGTTTCCTTTATCCTGTTCACAAACAGGGTTATGGTCCTGTGATCCGGTTCCATCTCGGTGCCGGGATAGGGATCCTGGTTCACGATAACGTCCTCTTCCGTCCCCTCCGTATGGGTAGTGATAACGACGAAATCGAAGGACAGCGTATCGAGATCCGTATCGGCCAGTTTCTTTCCTCTGTAATCCGGCGCCTCCACGGTCAGGCTCTCCGGCAGGTTCTCCTGTTCCTCAGCCCTGCGCCTCTCTCTCTCCTTCTTCGCAGCCTCAACGCTTACGAAGTATACGGCCGTCATCACGAACAGCAGGCATAGGGAAATGAGGGACAGATATCTCCATCTGTTGCGCCTCTTCTTTTCTTCTTCGGTCTTTGCCGTCTCCTCCTCGCTGCTGAAGAACAGCTGCGAGACGACGGATCCTGTTTCCTCCTCTGGCGGCTCTCCGTTGAGCGCTCTTCTGAGAGCCTTCACCGACGCGGTCCTGTTCGCCTTGTTCACCAGCATGGCATTCCACACCGCAGCGGATACTTCCTCCGGGACGTCTTCCGACATCTCGGCCATGGTGGTCAGGGTATCGAAATTCTTTCTCTGTACCCCATCCTGAGGCGCAACGCCGAGAACGCAGCGGTAGAATACCGCGCCGAGGCTGTATACGTCGCTGATGGCCTGAGCCTTTTCTCCCGACTCGCACTCCGGGGAGCAGAATCCCACCGCCTTCTGCGTGGAGGGGGTGTCTCCGACGGAGAACTCGTCCAATCTCACGTCGCCGTTATTGTCTATAAGTATATTGTCCAAAGAGATGTTGCCGTGAAACAGTCCCTTTGAATGCACTGCTTCCAGGGCATCCATCACGGGCTCCATCACTATCTGGGTCTGAGCGACGGACAGCGTTCCGCCGTTCCTTCTCAGCAGTTCTCTAAGCGTCATACCGGAGAACTTGTCTATGACGGCATAGGCAGTGCCGTTCTGCTGGATAAGGTCGTGAACCTTCGGCACGGCGCATTCATCCGGAAGCTCTCTCATGGATCCGTAGGCGGAGACGAACCTGTTCAGACCGGATCTGAATCTCTTTTCCGCTCCGGTAAGAGGCTGCATCGCCATCTCGCCCTTTACTCTGATTATCCCTCCGGCCGGAAGGAATTCCCTGACGGTGCACTTTCTGTATCCGCTGACGTCGAAGGCGATATAATCCACGCACTCCGTATGGATCTCCTCAGCCCTGCCGATTAGATACTTCCCTTTTCCGATCCTGGAACCGATCGGGAGCAGCCCCTCCGGGTTCTGCTGGCTGCCGTTATATCCGCAGGAAGGACAGGCCAGCGCGCCAGAAGGCACCGGGCTCATACAGCACATGCACAGTTTTCTGTCAGACATGCTCCTTCCTCCGAAAACAGCGGCGTAGAACGCCGCTGAATGTTTATACTATATTGCCTTACGGCAGGTCCTCATCGTTCTCCAGGTTGTGCCAGACACCCTGGACATCATCATCTTCTTCCAGAAGCGAAAGAAGATTTCCCATCTGCTTGAGCTGCTCGGGGTCGCTGAGCGCCGTGTATGTGGACGGGACGTATGCCACTTCGGCCGATGAAAAGGTATATCCGAGGGCTTCCAGTCCCTCGCAGGCCTTGACAAGATCATAGGGGTCGGTGGTTATCTCGGCGACGTTCTCATTTACCTCGAGGTCGTTGACGCCGTCGATGTCCATGGCTTCCATCATCAGTTTGTCCTCGTCGATGGGATCCTCGTCCTCGATGACGATGACGCCCTTCTGGGTGAACATGTATGAGACGCATCCGGTCGTGCCGAGGTTTCCGCCGTATTTGTCAAACAGGTGTCTGACAGACGCGGCAGTGCGGTTCCTGTTGTCGGTGAGCGCTTCGCAGATGACGGCGATACCGCCGGGGCCGTATCCTTCATATACGATGTTCTCATAGTTCGCGGTATCGGAAGACGCCTTCTCTATGACTCTCTTGATATTGTCGTTGGGAACGTTGTTGGCCTTTGCCTTGGATATGGCGTCGCGGAGCCTCGCGTTGGTGTCGGGATTGGAGCTTCCGCCCTCTTTTACCGCGACAGCGATCTCCTTGGCGTATTTGGTGAAGACCTTGGCCTTTGCGCCGTCAGCCTTTTCTTTCTTTCTCTTGATGTTGTTCCACTTGGAATGGCCTGACATGGTATTTGTCTCCTTAGAAAACTGAAAGTCTACTCCTGTAATTATATTTTAAGCAGAGTCACTGCGCAATAAAATCTCATCCGCCGATGATCATTGAGAACAGCTCTCTGATGCGTTCTGTATCACCCGTAAGATAGAGATACCCGAACAGCGTCTCCAGGCCTGTCGCGGCCCTGTAGTCGGCGGGATCCGCGTTCCTTGAGGAAGTGACCTTGTTGGCGTTCCTTCCCCTGCGGGCCATCTCGGTCTCCTCTTCCGTGAGGCTTCCGGAGATACTCTCCAGTGCCGAATGCTGCGCTTCCGCGCGCACATACGAGATCGCCATCTTATGGAGAGCCGCAGCCGGAGCATCATGGGTGAGGCTTATATGCTCTCTCACCAGAAGCTCGTACACCGCGTCTCCGATGAAAGCCAGTTCCACAGGGCTCTTCTGCTTTGCTTCATGACGGGAAAGTATCTGCGCATCAGGTAATGTAATCAAACTGATAATCTCCTATACGTATGGAGTCTCCCTCCTGAACTTCCAGCTCCACCAGCCTGTCCAGTACGCCTGAATCGGCGAGCGCATTCTGGAAATACATCAGGGATTCGTAGTCGTCCACATTGCTCTGCATAAGGATCCTCTCGAGCCAGGGAGCTTCTATCACCCACTCCTTGTTCTCATCGTCCCTGCGGATCTCGAAGTCTCTGTTCCTTCCGCCTTTCTCCGGTCTGACGAAATCAGGCTCGAATACCGCCACGGGAGGAAGTCCGGACAGCGCCTCGGCGCATCTGTTTACCAGATCCCTGGTGCCTTCCGTTGTGACGGCTGATATCTCGAGATAGTCGAGGTCCTTTTCCTTTATATAGGCGGCAAAGGCCTGTCTCTGCTCATCGGAGGCTATGTCGATCTTGTTGCCCACGACGATCTGCTTTCTGGAGCCCAGTTCCTCGCTGAACGACGAGAGCTCGTTGTTGATCTGCTCGTAATCGGCTATCGGATCCCTGCCTTCACTGCCAGACACATCCACGATATGCACTATGAGACGGCATCTCTCGATATGTCTCAGGAAGTCATATCCGAGGCCGATGCCTCTGCTGGCTCCCTCTATGAGGCCAGGTATGTCGGCTGCCACGAAGGATGAATCGCCGCAGTTCACGACGCCGAGATTCGGGCTGAGTGTCGTAAAATGATAATTCGCTATCTTGGGTCTTGCATTGGAAATAACGGACAGGAGCGTTGATTTTCCCACGTTCGGGAAGCCGACGAATCCCACGTCCGCGATCAGCTTGAGCTCCAGCGCGATGTCGAAGGACTCTCCCTGGGTGCCCGTCTTGGCGAACCTGGGGATCTGTCTGGTCGGGGTGGCGAATTTGGCGTTTCCGAACCCGCCTCTTCCTCCTTTGCAGATCAGCACGGGCTCGTCTCCGGAAACGTCCGCCATGATCTTGCCGGACTCGTATTCCCTGACGATGGTACCGCGGGGGACCTTGAGATAAAGGTCATCTGCGCTCTTGCCCTTGCAGCGGTTACCTCTTCCGTTCTCACCGCTCCCTGCTTCATACTTTCTTCTGTACTTGTAGTCGCTCAGAGTGGAAAGATGGTCGTCCGCAACAAGATATATGCTGCCGCCGTCCCCGCCGTCTCCGCCGTCGGGGCCTCCTGCAGCAACAAATTTCTCTCTGTGAAAGCTGACGGCACCGTCTCCGCCGCGTCCGGCTTTCAGTAATATCCTGGCTTTATCGATAAACATGTTGATTCAAAAAAAAAGAAAAATCCCGTGCTTCGCAGCACGGGACTCGGTTCAGTTAATAACGTTGACCTTCTTGCGGTCCTTGCCATAACGTGTGAACCTGACGGTTCCGTCTGCAAGTGCATACAGCGTATCATCGGATCCGATACCGACGTTCAGGCCGGGATGGATGTGTGTGCCGCGCTGGCGGACAAGAATGTTGCCAGCGAGAACGAACTGTCCGTCCGCTCTCTTGACACCGAGGCGCTTGGACTCAGAGTCTCTGCCGTTCTTTGTGGAACCAACACCTTTTTTATGTGCCATAAGTCTTTCCTCCGTTTCCTTACGCGTTGATGGCTGTAACTTCAACTTTCGTGAAGCTCTGACGATGTCCGAGATGACGTTTCTCGTTTTTCTTGGCCTTGTAGGTGAAAACATCGACCTTCTTGGCTTTGCCCTGCTTGAGGACCTTACCTGTTACGGTTGCTCCCTCGACTACAGGATTGCCGAATACGGTGCTGTCTCCGCCGATTGCCAGGACCTTGTCGAACGTTACGGTCTCTTCAGCATCAGCTGCGAGCTTCTCGACGTAGATAACGTCTCCCTGCTCGACTCTGTACTGCTTGCCGCCCGTTTCAATAACTGCGTACATTTTCTTACCTCTGTCTTTTTATTCGACTCGCTGTATAAGGCGGTGCGTTGCACACTTGTGAGCCTTTTTCAAGCGGACCCATAAATTATAAGAAATCAGGCCATTGCTGTCAACAATCAGTTTCGTAGCGGATCGAGACATCTCCTGACACCAGTCTCACCGTCTCTCCGCCGTCCAATTCCACGATCAGGCTGCCGTCTTCTCCGACAGAACGGGCCGTGCCGCATGTTCTGCAGCCTTCCCTTTCAAAAGATATCCGTCTGCCGGTCGTACCGCAGATATCCGCATACGAGCCGATTATCTCACGCGCATCCATGCGGACCGTCTTTTCCAGTTCCCTGTAGAGCTCCACCGCGAGCATGTCCCTGATCCCGCTTTTTGAGCCCACCGACGCGGCGATGTCACTGATATCCGCAGGAAAGCCACCTTCCGGTTCTTCCAGGTTGATGCCGATCCCAACGATCACCTGCCCGCCGGGAAGTCTCTCACAGAGTATCCCTCCGGCCTTCCTGCCGGCGATCATGATGTCGTTGACCCATTTGACCTCAGTCCTGATGCCGAACGTGTCCAGGGCTCTTACTGCCGCGACCGCCGCGGAGAACGTCACCGGATGGTCAAAAGCCAGCCCGCTGAACGACGCTGTGAAGTACAGTCCCGTATCCGCTGGAGAGAAGAATGACCTCCCGTGGCTGCCTTTTCCCTGCGTCTGAGCAGACGCGAGCACCAGTATCTCGTCGGTGCCGTCCTTAAGGATCTCCCTGGCCCTGGTGTTTGTGGAGTCCGTCTCGGAATACACGTATAAAACCGGATTGAGCCCGCCTGAAGCGAGCTCAGTCTCTATGAACGATCTGTCCGGGATCAATATGACAATACCTTTCCGATCAGTACACCGGCCACAGCTCGAAGGGAGCGTCGCTGGCCGACTCCTGCTTGATCTTCTTTATCGACACTATATCGAGGATGATAACGAACACGAAGAACACATAGTAGAGCACTTCATAGTTGCTCATCAGGCAGTAATCATAGAAGCCGTGCAGCATCACGGCTCTGGTGAGCGCGGTCATGTTATGCTGTTTAGCCTCGTCAGGTCTGCCGTAGATCTTGGCCTTCCTGGCTTTTGAATAGTGATGGCCCATGAATACGCTGAAGGTCATATGCCCGGGAATGGAGAGCAGCGCCCTCGACAGAGCGATGGACATCCCGTAGCTCTGCAGATACATGACATTCTCAAGCGCAGCGAACCCGAGAGAGACGAACACCGCGTACACGATACCGTCGAAGTTGCAGTCAAACTCGTCATTGTTCCAGGTGAACATCCTCAGGCAGATGAACTTGCAGCCTTCCTCCGCGAGCGCGACCACCAGAAACGCTTCGATGATGATGTAGATCTCAGATTCAGGGTCGAGGAACTGTTCCAGAGCAACGCCCAGCATCTGTTCTATTATGGCAGCCGGAAAACACGCCAGCGCTCCCGCACCGGCAAGCAGGATCAGAAGTCCGATGGGCTCCTTGTCTATCCTGTCCAGCCTGTAGACATAACGCATCAGGAACAGCGCGGGCAGAACCGCCGCAGCCAGCAGAACACGCATATCTTTTCACCCTCCGTTACATATGATGTGTGACAGTATATCACGGATAATCATTTCCAGTATTCCGAGAATTCCTTGGCTCTCTTCTTCCTGTCGATATAGAGCCTGATGTTCTTTGCCGCGTCGTCCCAGAGGAACAGCACCAGAGGAACGAAGCAGGCAATGATCAGAGGCCTCACTGAAGGACTGATATAAAAACTGTAGGCCATGAACAGCAGGTCTATCAGCGCCACCCATTTCACCTTTATCGGGAGAACATAGAACAGCAGGACCTGGTGGTCAGGATACAGCACCGCAAACGCAAGGAAAAGCGAGAGGTTTATGTAATACGATGTTCCGACTCCGACGAATACGGAAGCGATCACCGTACATATCATCTCCAGCAGGTAGAAACAGCAGAAGTTGAAACTACCCCAGACACGCTCCAGCGCTCCGCCTATCATGTAATAGAAGTAGAGACTGAGGATGAATGTGAGTGGATTGCTGCTTCCCGGCTCGAAGATGAACGTGAACACACGCCAGATCTGTCCTCTGGTCACCAGTCCCCAGTTGAGGTACAGCATGTCGCTGGCAAAGCCGTCCATCAGAAGGTCGGCGATATATACGATAGCCTGACCGCCGCATATAACGACCATCAGGTTCTCTATCGCGAACCGCCCGAACCGTCTCTCAAGTTTGTTTAGGAACCTCAATACAGTACAACCCTCACAGTCAATAACTATGATACATTATATATCCTGTGCGGAAAACCAACAACCTGAAACGTTTGACTTGCCATGTCCGCGATTGTAGAATTATATGGCATGTTTCATGTGCGGGTATGGTGGAATTGGCAGACACGTTGGATTTAGGATCCAATGGGAGACCGTGCAGGTTCAAGTCCTGTTACCCGCACCAGACCCCATCAGTTCCGAAATGATGGGGTTTTATTATGTATAAGGATCTGTACCTGAACAGGTACACCGGAAGATGGAAAAAAAGACTCTCTGGACAAAAAACTATACCACGATAATGGTCGCGACCGCGCTGGGGGCATTGGGAAATGTCGCCCTGAACTTTGCGCTGTCGTTCCTCGTGTTCGATGAGACAGGCTCTACGCTCGCTTCCGCGATCATGTTCGCGATACAGATGGTGCCGGGAGTGGTCATCCCCCTGCTCGTATCCCCCGTTCTGGACCGCTATCCGAGGAAGCCGTTCCTGGTCTTCTTTGACGGACTCTTCTCTCTGATGTATCTTCTCGCGGGGATATGGCTGCTGATCCGCCCGTTCAACTACATCGAATACCTCATCGCTTCGCTGATATTTGCCGCTATAGGCGAGCTGGACGGCATGTCCTTCAACGCGCTGTTCCCAAAACTCATACCCAAGGGAATGGAGGAAAAGGGCTTTACCTTATCCTCCCTGCTCTATCCCATCATATCCGTTATCATGACCCCCGTCGTCTCAGTCATTTACAAGAAGGTCGGTCTCGCTAACCTGCTATTCTTCCAGGCCGCATGCTCGCTTGCCGCATGCCTTATAGAGAGCGGCATCAAAGTGGAGGAGACCACGGTAGAGGGGACCAGACTGTCTCTCAGACAGTGGTGGGGAGACATCAAGGATGCCGTGAGATACCTCAGGGACGAACCGGGTCTTTTCTGGCAGACTCTCTACTCCAACTACAGCAACGGCACCGGCACCGGATATGAGACCATGTGGATCGCCTTTACTTCCACCACCGCGGGCTTCAGTCCCAGGACCTATGCGTTCTGCGAGGCCGCGCTGCTTCTCGGCCGCACGGTCGGAGGGGTGCTGCTGGTAAGAAGAGAGACACCAAAAGAAAAGAAATTCATGAAGACTTTCAGGATCTACATGGCTTACGATATCCTGGACACGATAATGCTGTACCTTCCCTATCCGCTGATGCTGGTCAACAGGGGCATTGCCGGATACATGGGTGTACAGAGCGGGAACATCAGGTACGCCGCGTTCCAGAAATATATCCCGGATTCCATGAGAGCAAGGCTGGACGCCTTCGATTCCGTTTTCTTCCTCATAATGAATTCCGTCCTCACTCTGGTCATCGGAGCCCTGGGAGAGATCCTTCCCTACAGGACCGTCATAACGATCTTCGGGTCGATATCGGTTCTGCTCTGCATACTGATAGTATGGAGACACAGAAGCTCAATAGAGGCGATATACCTCAAGGAATACGACGACGAAACAAAAGAAGATTGACAGAAGGCGGCGCTCAAAGCGCCGTTTTTTCCATGTTTCAGCTCTGCCCGGAACGCAGAAAAATGCTACAATTAGAGTAACGATAATAAGGAGGACGGCGCCTGCCTGCTGTACCGCAGCTCTCCGCGCCTGACCGGAAAAATGATCTCGTTAAACAACGGATGGGAATTCACTCCCCAGTGGAGCTCTGCTTTCCTTGACTTCTCCTCACCCGGAGAGACCGTCAGGATCCCTCACACCGTCAAAGAGCTTCCGCTGCACTATGCTGACAGCAGGGATTATGAGATGATCAGCGGCTACCGCAGGAAGATCGTCATCCCTGAAGAAGCATCGGGAAAGCGGGTGTTTGCCTGCTTCGAGGCAGCGGCCCATATCGCGACAGTCTTTGTTGACCGCGAAGAGAAACTGACGCATCTCGGAGGCTACACTGCCTTCGAGGTGGAACTGACCGGCTGCGGGAGACCCGGAGACGAGATCGAGCTGGCTGTGAAGCTCGACAGCACCGAGAATCCGTCCATACCGCCCTTCGGCTTCGTGATAGACTATCTGACCTACGGCGGGATCTACCGTCCCGTGTGGCTGGATATCAGGGAAAACGTATATATCTCCGATATATTCGTGACGACTCCGGACCTCCATACCGCCGATGCGGTGATAACTCTCTCAGACGGCTCATCCGCCAAAGGGACACTTAAGATAACGGATCGCGGCGGGAACGTCTGCGCCGCCGCTCCGGTGGACGGCAGCAGGATCTCGGTAACTGTTCCCGAAGCCCGGGCCTGGGACACTGACTCTCCTGTCATGTATGATCTCAGCGTGACGCTGGAGAACGGAGCCTCCAGGACCGTTCCGTTCGGTTTCAGAACTGCCCGCTTCGAAACAGACGGATTCTATCTGAACGGAAGAAAGACCTTCATGCGCGGGCTGGACAGGCATCAGTGCTACCCTTACGTCGGTTACGCCGTTCCGGACAGCCTGCAGAAAGAGGACGCCAGGATCTTAAAAGAGGAACTCGGCTGCAATGCTGTCAGGACCTCCCACTATCCCCAGTCCCAATCCTTTATCGACGCCTGCGACGAACTGGGTCTTCTGGTCTTCACAGAGATACCGGGCTGGCAGCATATAGGCGACAGCGCGTGGAAGGACGTGGCCTGCAGGCAGGTCGAGGAGATGGTGATGCAGTACCGCAACCATCCGTCCATAGTGCTCTGGGGTGTCAGGATCAACGAGAGCCAGGACGATGACGAGTTCTATGAGCGCACCAACCGCATAGCCCACGAGCTGGATCCCAGCCGCCAGACATCCGGCGTCAGATATATCAAAAAAAGCCATCTGCTGGAGGATGTATACGCCTTCAACGACTTTACCCATTCAGGGAACAACGAGCCGATAACGCAGAAATCAAAGGTCACACCTGACATGTCGAAGGGTCTCCTCATCTCGGAGGCCAACGGGCACATGTTCCCCACCAAATCATTTGACAAAGTGGAGGACCGCCAGGAACACGCGCTCAGACACGCCCGCGTCATGAACGCGGCCATGTCCACCGGCGAGCACGCCGGCTGTTTCGAGTGGTGCATGTTCGACTACCCCACCCACAAGGATTTCGGATCAGGCGACAGGGTGTGCTATCACGGAGTTATGGATGCCTTCAGAAACCCGAAACTTGCTGCCGCCGTTTATGCCATGCAGCAGGACGAAACACCCGTCCTTGAGGTGGGCTCCACCATGGACATCGGAGACTATCCGGGAGGCATGCTGGGAAAGGTGTACGCGTTCACCAACGCGGACTCTGTCCGTCTCTACAAGAACGGAGCTTTCGTCCGGGAATTCAGCGACACTGATTTCAAAGCGCTCCGTCACGGTCCCATCCTTATCGATGACACGGTAGGAGACCTCCTCAGATCACAGGACGGATATTCCGGCAAACTGGAGAAACTGCTTCACGACTGCCTCGTATCAGCGTCTGTATACGGAATAGACGACATGCCGCTGAGAGACAAACTGAAGCTTGCGTGGATCATGCTGAGATACAAAAAGACCTACGCCGACGCAGTCGAGCTTTACGGCAAATATGTCAGCAACTGGGGCGGAGATGCCACGGTATGGAGGCTGGACGCCGTAAGGAACGGAGAGGTCATAAATTCCAGGACACTGACTCCCTCCGCTGAGCTCCGTCTGGAGGTCAGAGCCAATACCTCTGAACTGAAAGAGGGCGACACATATGACATGGCTGCCGTCAGGATAAGGATCGCCGACGGCAACGGCAATACCGCTCACTATGCGCAGCTGCCTGTTTCCTTCAGGGCGGAGGGAGCCGTGAGCATCGTCGGTCCCCATTGCGCGACCGCTGAGGGAGGATTGACAGGGACCTACGTCAGGACCACCGGAACTGCTGGTACCGGCAGACTGATCATAAGCGCTCCTGGTATCAGTCCTGCAGAACTCTCATTCAGCATAAAATAATGATCAGACACATATAAAGACTCCCTGCTCCGATCTCTCGTGAGCAGGGAGTCTTCTATGAAGGGAGAATAGCAAGCATAAAAAGATGATCTTATCTTGACAGATATCTTCCGAGAAATTCCCTGGTTCTGTCGTTTTTGGGGTCGGTGAACAGCTCATCCGGGGCGCCTTCCTCCATGATGACTCCTTCGTCCATGAAGACGACTCTGCTGCTGACCTGTCTCGCAAAAGCCATCTCATGGGTTACGACCGCCATGGTCATTCCCTGTTCGGCAAGGTCTCTCATGACATCGAGGACCTCCCCGACAAGTTCCGGATCCAGCGCGGAAGTCGGTTCGTCAAACAGTATGACCTCCGGATCCAGCGCCATCGCTCTCGCAATGGCCACGCGCTGTTTCTGCCCTCCGGAGAGCTGACGCGGTCTCGCGTTGCAGTAAGGGGCCATACCCACGCGGGACAGTATCTGCAGAGCATACTCCTCCGCTTCCTCTCTGTCCCTGTGCAGTACTCTCACCTGTCCCAGCGTGCAGTTGTCCATCACCGAGAGATTGTCAAACAGGTTGAAGGACTGGAAAACCATCCCGACCTTAGCGCGGTATGAGAAGACGTCCTTCCCGAGATCCGTTATGTCTTTTCCCCTGAACAGGATAGATCCGGCCGTAGGAATCTCCAGAAGATTGATGCATCTGAGTAGTGTGCTCTTTCCGGAACCGGAGGGGCCTATGATAGAGATCACATCTCCCGTACAGATATCGAAATCGATGTCCTTGAGGACGGGATTGGTCCCGAACGTCTTGGAAAGGTGCCTGACTTCGAGGATAGGTTCTTTATCCATGATCTATTCCTTTCCTATAAAGTCACGGCTGCGTTCTCCGAAAAGTTCCCCGGAAGCCGGATTGCGGTAAACCCCGGAAGTGAGAGTCAGCGGATCGGCTACCGCCAGCTCGAAGCTGCTGCTTCCCTCCAGGCGCTGTTCCAGTCTCCTCAGTAGGAACGAAGATATCAGCGTCATGGTCAGATATCCTGTCATTTCGATCACAGCGGAAGGGAAATACAGATAGGTGGCTCCCACCACTCCCCTGTGCGCCGCGAAGAAATCAGTGAAACTGATCATGAACATCACCGACGTGTCTTGGAGATTGATTATGTAGTTGTTGCCTATCTGAGGCAGGATGTTCCTTAAAGCCTGCGGAAGGATCACGTACATCATTGCCTGCACATGGGTCAGACCGATCGCCATCGCGCCTTCGACCTGTCCCGGATCCACCGAGATGATCCCTCCCCTTACCGATTCCGTCATGTAAGCTCCGGTATTTACCGACACCACCAGGATGGACGCGGCCCATACGCTGTTGAACCGCGCTGCCCCGTCCGTGAAATACGGCAGAGCGTAGTAGATGAATACAGCCTGCAGGACCATGGGCGTGCCGCGGAACAACTCAACGTAGGCTCTTATGACCGCCCGCATCACTTTGATAAGGATCCTCTTTCTTAGGGGATCCTTTGGATCATAGGGAACGGCATTCAGCACTCCGCATACGAATCCAATCATGCATCCGAGAACTGTTCCGATGAGGGCGAGAAGAACAGTGTTCTTCATGCCAGAAAAGTATATCGGAAAGTACTTCGTGCACAGTCTGAGCACATCCTGCAACAGTTGCGCGAATTTGCCCATTTCAGTATCAATCCTCCGACAGCGGCTGTATGGAGATGGCGTAAGCCATCAGCTCATTGAAATCGGAAGCATCCATGGTCCCCAGAACGTCGTCTATCTTGTTTCTGAGCTCCTTGTTTCCCTTCCTCACGGAGACACCGATGTTCACGTTCTCGGCTCTCTCCTCGTCGGTAAAGGTGAAGTCGCCGTCAGTGCCGGTGAAGTCGAGGATCACCATATCGGGATATGCTATCACCGCAGCCTGGGCAGTGGGAGTATCGGTGCACACGAAGTCCACAACTCCGGTCTCAAGCGCCATCAGCATCGCAGGTGTGGTCTCGGTAGCGGTCTGGATGTCCGCTCCGTCGATCTGGGCAAGACATACGTCGTACCAGATGGTGCCCATCTGCGCTGTGCACTTTCCTCCGGAAAGATCTCCTATGCCCTTAGCGGATGCAAAGCGGCTGCTGTTCGTCGTAAGGCATACTATAGTCGCGTAGAAATACGGACCCGCGAAATCGACCTGCTTTGAACGTTCCGCAGTCATGGACTGTCCGGCGATGACACAGTCAAATGTGCCGGACTGAACTCCGGGAACGAGAGAATCCCAATCGGACTGGATGATCTCCAGTTCCCATCCGTTTGCTTCACAGATCTTTTTTGCGATCATGACGTCATACCCGTTGGCGTACGCGCCGGGGACGTTTGATACCGGGACCGCACCGTTGCTGCTGTCGTTCTGCAGCCAGTTGTAGGGCTCGTAAGCGCATTCCATCGCGACAGTCAGTACCCCGTCATCAACTCCGTTTCCGGCGGAAGAACCGCAGGAAGTCATGGTCAGGGCTACAGCCAGTGCGAGCATTATTGAAACGAACCTTCTGATGTTGATCATTTTCTTTTCTCCTTTGATCATGTTTTGAGCTAACAAAAAAGGCCGTAAACGCTCGCGGAGCATTTACAGCACATGATCATATAAGGCTGAAAAGCCATACATCAGTACCAGATAGCGCTCCACTCACGTGACAGTCCGACGGATCTTATCCGCCGGCCCAGCGAAGAAGAGCGCAGCTGCTTTCCTTCCCTTCGGCGATGCCCCCTTTCGATCTCCGCTAAAGCTGCTTATATGCGGAGACGTACTGATGGACCTCGCGCCTCTATCTTGCTTTTGATGTTATTATCTGCCGGACATCATGTCAATGGCGGCGCATAATATTCTATAAATGCGTCTATTATTCGCACACTTGTCTTCCGTTTTTTGTAGCTTTCAACGAAAAACCGGCGGTCCGATCACGGGCCGCCGGCGCATCATTCTTTTCTTAAGATCAGGTGTGGCTGTTGAACCAGTCGGTGATCTCCTTCAGTCTCCTGACTCTGTGATCGGGCATTCCGCTGCGGGACAGCTCGTGGTTCTCGCCG
>JAFYZG010000195.1 GCA_017548825.1 Oscillospiraceae bacterium | reverse complement strand
TGCGGAGTACAATCACGACCTGCTGATACGCGTGATCTCGATGGGCAATGATGTTCAGCCGGTCCCTGTAAATGCTGACGGGACTTCGGAGACCGTCAGTGCACCGGAACCGGTCACCGAGCACCTTGCAGAACCCGAACCTGCGGAAGAGACATCTTTGAAACCGGCCTTCGAGGCTCCTCAGGAAGGTGTTCTGAAGGTCATGGTGGATCCGCTCGACGAGACTTACTCGCCCGAGATCCGCGAACTGTTCTGCGACGTCATCGGCATGCATGACGTCAAGCATACTCTGGACAACATATTCAAGAGATTCAAAGTCGATGCTCTTAGAAGAGAACGACTTGGCATCGAGGCTTCCAAGAGAGGCGTCAACTTCATCATCTGCGGCAATCCGGGCTCCGGCAAGAGCACCGTCGCCCGAATCATCGGGAAGATGCTTTTCCAGACCGGGATCCTCCCGAGCGACACCTTCATCGAGACAGACCGCTCCGGTCTGGTCGGGTCCCATGTCGGTCAGACTGAGGATAACGTTAAGAAGATCCTCCAGAACGCCAGGGGCGGGACGCTTTTCGTGGACGAGGCGTATGAACTGTTCGAGGAGGACGCCTCGGTGGACTTCGGACATATCGCTCTGGATGCTCTGATCAAGGATATGGAGGATCACAGAGGCGAATACTGCCTGATCTTTGCCGGTTACCGCGAGCGCATGGACGACATGATCCAGAAAGCCAACCAGGGCCTTGCGGGAAGATTCGACTACAGACTGAACATCCCCGATTACAGCATGGAAGATCTGCTGAACATCATGGTCCTCATGGCCAACAAGCAGAACTATTATATCCGGGAAGACGCCCGGGAGATCATCCTCCGCGAATTCTCCAAGCAGAAGGTCGACAGCAGATTCGATAACGCCAGATGTTCAAGGAGGCTCCTCGACAGAGCCATAGAGCGTCAGGCGGAAAGACTGTCCTCCGATATGGAATCGGTCAGAGACGAAGATCTGTGGACACTGCTTCCCGAAGATTTCGGGACCCTTTCCATAGACGAGGAAACTTTGCAGGACAGCCTGAAAAAACTCGACGAACTGATCGGACTGGATTCCATAAAGAAGGAAGTCCGGGTCATGACCGATCTGATGACCGTCTGGAACGAGAGCAGGAAGCGCGGTCTGTCGACCGCCGACAGCGGATACACGATGAATCTCGTGTTCACCGGCAATCCCGGAACCGGCAAGACCACTGTAGCCAGGCTCATAGGCGAGATCTACTACCACATAGGTCTCCTGAAAAAGCCCGACACATTCGTGGAATGCACGAGGGCCGACCTCATCGGCGAACACATGGGAGAGACCGCTCCCAAAGTGAGAGAAAAAGTCGAGAGCGCGCTCGGCGGGATACTGTTCATCGACGAGGCTTACTCGCTGGTGAGCGACGATCAGGACAGCTACGGGAAAGAAGCGGTCGCGACGCTGGTCTCAGAGATAGAGAACCATAGGGAGAACCTCGCAGTGATCCTTGCGGGGTACACCGATGAGATGGAGGATTTCCTCTCCACCAATCCTGGTCTGAACAGCCGTTTCCCGAAGAGGCTCGAGTTCCCGGACTACACCCCGGAGGAACTCACCGCCATGTTCAGATACAACATGAAGAAGCGCGGCTACATCCTCGACGTGGATGAGGAGACCTTATCCGGCTGGATAGCGATAGAATCCCGGGACGAAGATTTCGGCAACGGCAGAGGCGTCAGGAACCTTTGCGACAGGACGATAGAAAAGCAGTCCGCAAGGATCGCTTCTTCAGAGGACATGAGCGCTCTGTCGGATGAAGATCTCATCACCATAACCGATGCGGATATCCTTGCATGACCCGGCACTGCATTTTGTCGAAATTGCGGATTGAAAAGACACTGAAACAGTGTGAAAATTAATACTGTTGAAAAACCTATCGTTTTAGGAGGATCTCAATGAGAGTCGTAATCCAGGACAACTATGACAAGATGTGCAAATGGGCTGCCGATTATATCGCAAACAAGATCCGCAGCCATAAAGAAGACAGGCCTTTCGTGCTCGGTCTGCCCACAGGTTCCTCGCCGATCGGCGTATACAAAGAACTTGCCAGGATGAACCAGGCAGGCGAACTGTCTTTCTCGAACGTCGTTACGTTCAACATGGACGAATACCTCGGTCTTCCCCACGAACATGACCAGAGCTACTGGTATTTCATGCACGACAATTTCTTCGACCATCTGGTAGACATGAAGCCGGAGAACATCAACATCCTGAACGGAATGACGGATGATCCGGAAGGCGAATGCGCAAGATATGAAGAGAAGATCGCCTCCTACGGCGGGATCGACCTCTTCATGGGCGGCATCGGCGTAGACGGCCACATCGCGTTCAACGAGCCCTATACATCCCTTACATCCAGGACCGGCGTCAGGAACCTGACCACCGACACAAGGATCGTGAACTCCCGCTTCTTCGGGAACGATCCGGAGAAGGTCCCCTCCCAGGCGCTCTCCGTCGGAGTAGGCACAGTCACGGATTCCAAAGAAGTGCTCATCCTGATCAACGGCCACAACAAGGCCAAGGCTCTTGCTGCTACAGTGGAGGGCGGAGTATCGCAGAAGTGGACGTGCTCGGCGCTGCAGATGCACAACGGCGCGATCATCGCCTGCGATGAAGCAGCCTGCGGAGAGCTCACAGTTGACACCTACAAATACTTCCTCGACATCGAGAAGAACGAGAGACTCTGATAACAGAAAACAGGCGCATATCACGTCAGTGTGATATGCGCCTTATTATTCGACGCTGCCCGCCGTATTCGCGGGCTTTTCTTTTAGCCAAGCAAAGCTCTGATAATGAAATACACGGCGATCAGGACCGCCAGTCCTATCACAAATCTCAGCGGCCTTCTTCCTCTATCCTGCCGCTCGGACAGCGCCCTGATCAGCATCTGATCTGCTGTCTCCGGAGCTTTTTCTGCCGGTCTGAATGTCCCGTCCTCGCCTCTGTGGTATTCAGACCCCGCAGGAGCATTCAGAAAAGGCTCCAGTTCCGGATATGCAACGGTCATCTCTTTAAGGGAGATCCACTTCATATGATCAGGCTCCATCAGGAACAAATCATCCTCATCACCTGAGTAGAACCTCCACCCGCTGTCATCTCCCACCCATTCATCACGGATCATGTAACCGATCCCGGTTCCTTCTTCAGTCACCTTCCTGCTGATCAATGCGCGGCTATATTCTTTCAGATCCAGATTAGTTTCCATTTCGTTTATGCGTCACAACAATCTACTGTCTGTATAATCTCGCTGCTTCTCTCATCTGGAATTATACGCCAAGTTAAGACCATTAGTCATCAGCAGCTGCAATTTCTTCTCCGGATTATGCTATACTGCTAGAAAAAACAAGGAGCAAATCAATGTCTGAGTTCAAAGAGATATACTTTGCAGGCGGCTGTTTCTGGGGGACGGAGAAAGTGTTCCAGTCCCTTCACGGAGTCGTCTCGACTACCGTGGGCTATGCAAACGGAACCGTTGCCTCACCCAGTTACGAGCTGGTCAAGACCGATACGACCGGCCACAGAGAGACGGTCAAGGTCATCTATGATCCCGAACGCATCAGCCTGAACAAGCTGCTGAAGGCTTTCTTCATCTGTATCGATCCCACCGTGAGCAACAGGCAGGGAAACGATATAGGAAGCCAGTACCAGACCGGAGTGTACTACACCGATGAGGCATCGGGAAAAACAGCGGAGAAGGTATTCGATGAGGTCCGGAGGAACTATGACCCGTTCTGCGTGGAACTTGCTCCCCTGTCCTGTTTCTACGACGCCGAGGAGTATCATCAGGATTATCTGATAAAGAATCCCGGAGGATACTGTCATATCACCGGCGAAGAATATGACAGGGTACTGGAACTGAACGATATGCCCGATCCTGACCTTGCGACCTGATCAGTTCATGAGAGAAATGATCTGAGCGGCAGTTTATCTGCCGCTCATTTCTGTATATCCGGAACGGAGATGCTCAATGTTGTGCTTTTTCGCTTCATCGTGATACTATGAGAATAAGAAACAAAGAAATTAGGTGAATGCTGTGATCAAGTACAACAAGAACGATCCCAAGAGTCCTGCGATCTTTTACATCTACTATTTCGTGGTGTATTTCGGCATCGCTATCCAGGGCAGTTTCCTGACTCTCTATCTGACTGAGTCGGGCCTCCCCGTTAAGACGATAGGCCTTCTCAATGGGATAATCCAGATTCTGTCTCTCTTCGTCCTCCCCGTTCTCGGAAGGATCGCCGACAGGGCTCCCACGAAAAACAAGGTGCTTTGCATCGAACTGGCTATATCGATAACCATCCTTTTCATGCTCAGCAGGGCGAAGAACCTGATAATGATATGCGTGTTCCGCATACTGTACGCCATGTTCTTCACTCCCATCTCCAGCGTGTATGAAACGATAACAATGGAATACTGCCGCAAAAACGGCTGGGAGTTCGGTCCCATCCGCATGAGCGGCACAATAGGATATTCCATCATGTCCTTTGCCTCCGGATTCGGTCTCAAGGGAAACATCAGAGCCATATTCCCGATGCTGATATGCAGCTATATGCTGACTTTTATCATAGCCCTGTTTCTCCCCAGGTCATCCCGAGTAGTCAGAGTAGTGGTGTCCCCCAATGAGGAATCCGATGCCAAGCGTGTGTTCTCCATTCTTAAGGACAGACAGGTGAGGAACGTCATGATCATGTTCTTTGTATACTCCCTGTCCAGTTCGGTGAACAACACCTATTTCGGCAACTACGCCCAGGAACTGGGCGGAGACTATGCCATCATCGGCATCGCACACGCGGTCCTGGGTCTTTCGGAGCTCCCCTTCCATCTGGGTCCCGGAAAGAGATGGCTTCAGAAGATCGGCGTCGAGCGCTCTCTGCTCGTGGTCCTGGCAGTCGGTACGTTCCGCTGGACCGTATGTTCGCTCACGAATGACCCGTGGGTCCTTACAGCCACCATGGCGCTTAACGGGATACAGCTCGTGCCTGTGATCATCGGTATGGCCCAGTTCCTGTACGACCACGCCCCGGAAGACCTCAAAGTGACCGCGCAGACCACTCTAAGGCATTCGGTCCAGGTCATCGCCGTTCTGGTGGCGGACTTTGCAGGAAGCGGTCTGCACCATCTGTTTGAACTGCTGGGAAAGCATCCGATCAAAGGTCTGTACGCATGTATGATCCCTCTCAACATCCTGGGGATCGTCATGGGACTGACTTCGATCCGGAAAGGCAGCTCAGAGGAGCAGAACTCCGCGTCATAACAGAGATGCTCGTTTGTTCGATATACCTTACAGGCAGGAATATTCCTGCCTGTTTTTCTGTGCGCCGGAATACTATGCACTTTTATGTGTTAATATATTGATAGAAAGAAAAAAAGGATAAATATGGTGACAAAAGTGAAAAAGTTCGAAAGAGACAATCCGAAGAGTCCGTGGATCTTCTATATCTTCTATATCATCGTTTTCTGCGGAGGCTCAGTTCAGGGCAGCTTCATGGGACTGTACCTCACCGAGATGGGCGTCCCGGTAAAGACTCTGGGAGTCATCAACGGGATCACGCAGATAATCTCCCTCATCACCCTTCCCATACTCGGCAGGATCGCTGACAGGGCACGTTCCAAGAACCTGGTCATGGATATCGGTTATATCATCACTATCCTGATTTTCTCCGCGTTCATGGTGGTCAGGAACATCACCACGATAGTGCTGCTGAGATTCGTGTACAGCATAATCGCGACACCGCTCGGAAGCGTATACGACACCATCGCGATGGAGCAGGCCAAGCTCCGCGGATGGGACTACCAACCCATGAGATGGATGGGGACGCTGGGTTATTCGGTCATGTCGTACGTGTCCGGATTCCTGCTCAAGGGCGACATCAAGACCATTTTTCCGATCATGATCGTATGCTATATCGCTACATTCATAGTCGGTCTGATGCTCCCTGTTTCTCCCCGCACCATGAGAGTAGTCGCCTCCCCGAATGAACCCAGGAGCAAGGAGAGCGTCTACAGCGTTCTCAAGGACCGTCAGGTCCGCAATGTGCTGATCATGTTCTTTATCTACTCTCTCGCCGGAACGACGAACAATACGTATTTCGGCAACTATACGCAGGAACTCGGCGGCACGCTCACAATGATCGGCATAGCACACGCGATACTCGGTTTCTCCGAATTCCCGTTCCATCTCGGCCCCGGCAAGAGATGGCTGGAACGAATCGGACTTGAACGTTCGATGGTCATGGTCCTGCTGGTCGGCACCTTCCGCTGGACTGTATGCGCGCTCACCAACAGCGCCACTGTGCTGATGTGGACGATGGTGCTCAACGGCGCCATGCTGGTACCGGTCATAATAGGCCTGTCAAAATTCCTGTTCGAGCATGCGCCGGAAGGACTCAAAGTCACTGCGCAGACCAGCCTGAGATCTACCGTCTCTGTCATCGCGATGCTGATCTCCGACTTCGGGGGCAGCGCGATATTCCATCTGTTTGAAAAGCTGAACATGAACCCTTATAAGGGCATGTATACGCTGATGATACCTCTCAGCCTTGCAGGAGCGATCATCGGACTAACTTCACTTAAGAAAAGAGAAGCCACCGCTGAAACAGAAAACAACTGAAAGAAGGGCAGTAAGATGCAGCTGATCGAATCCGTCAACAGTTTTCTCAACAACATCGTGTGGGGATGGCCCACTATGATCCTTCTCGTCGGCACCGGCATATTCCTTTCCGTCAGGATGTGCATGCCGCAGGTGACCAGGTTCGGCACCATGATGCGGACCTGCCTGGGCAAAAACAGCGAAGACAGCGCAAGGGAAGGATCGGTCAACCCGATACAGGCTCTGGCAACGGCGCTTGCCGCGACTGTCGGCACCGGAAACATCGTCGGATGCTCAGGCGCCATAATAACCGGCGGCCCCGGAGCTGTATTCTGGCTGTGGGTCAGCGGGATCTTCGGAATGTGCACCAAGTTCAGCGAAGTTACCCTGGCGATCAGATACCGCCAGAAGAACGACGCGGGCGAGAATGTCGGCGGTCCGATGTACTACATCACAGAAGGCCTCGGAAAGAACTGGAAATGGCTGGCTGTGATATTCGCAGTCGCAGGCACGGTAGCTTCCTTCGGGATCGGGTGTCTGAGCCAGATCAGTTCCATGGTCACCGCCATCAACTCCGCTGTGACAGCTTTCATCCCGGAAGCCTCCGGCAAGAGCGGCATCATATCTCTGGTGATCGGTATCATCGCCGCGATCGTTCTCGGTCTCGTCATCATAGGCGGTATCAAGCGTATAGCTCAGGCCGCTGAAACTCTCATCCCTGTGATGAGCATCATTTATGTCGTCTGCTCTGTCATCGTGATCATCAGTCACATCACTTCATTCCCCGCAGTCATCGCTTCCATCTTTAAGGGGGCATTCTCTCCGAAGGCGGTGCTGGGCGGAACCGTAGGCATCACTCTCAAGAACGCCGTGAGCAGCGGTCTCGGACGCGGTCTTTTCTCCAATGAGGCAGGCCAGGGCTCCGCGCCGATAGCCCACGCAAGCTCAAGCACTGACGACCCCGTCAGACAGGGACTGTTCGGCATGTTCGAAGTATTCTTCGACACTATCGTGATCTGTTCTCTCACCTGCTTCGCGGTGCTGATGAGCGGAGTAAACATCGAATACGTTACCGGTGACAAGAACGTGCTTCCCATCGACGCATTTGCGACAGTGTTCGGCGAGAAGTTCGGAAGCCTGTCTGTCGCCGTATCACTGCTGCTGTTCGCCTTCACCACCATGATCACCTGGTCCCTTTACGGCGTCAGATGTCTTGAGTTCCTGACCGGCAGCCGGAAGTACTCCAACATTTATAAGATCGTTTTCGTGGCAGCCGTCGTATACGGAGCCACCGTTCCTCTCGGTCTGGCCTACAGGATCTCCGACACCCTGAACGGGATCATGACCATACCGAACCTGGTGGCAGTCCTGGGACTGTCCGGCACAGTGACGTCTCTCGCCAAAGAATATTTCAGTAAAAACAAATAAGACTACTGAGACGGCCGTCTCAGATGTCTGCGTTCTTGATATGAGGAATCAATAATGATCTACAGCGACTTTAACGGAATCAAACTGTCCAGACTTGGTTTCGGATGCATGAGATTCGCGACCGATCCGGTGACCGGTGAAATAGATCAGAAAAAAGTCGAAGCCATGTTCGACCTCGCCATTGAGAATGGCGTCAATTATTTCGACACCGCATATCCGTATCTGGGAGGAAAATCCGAGATAGCAGTAGCGGAAGCACTGAAGAAATATCCCAGAGACAGCTATTACCTCGCGGATAAATTCCCCGGGCATTCTCTCCCCGGTCCCGTGGACAATATCGCTCTGTTCAACGTATCCCTGAACAAATGCCGTACAGATCACTTCGATTTCTATCTTCTGCACAACATCAATGAGTGGTCAGTCAAGATCTATGAGAGCGATGAATACCATATCATTCCCGATATCCTGAAACTAAGGGATGAGGGCAAGATCAGACACCTCGGTTTCTCGTTTCACGGCGGGCCGGAACTGCTGGAATACGTACTTGACAAGTATGAAGGTATGTTTGAGTTCGTGCAGATACAGTGCAATTATCTGGACTGGAGCCTGCAGAACGCAAAGCGGAAATACGAAATCATAACGGAACACGGTCTCGGCGTTTGGGTCATGGAGCCCTGCAGAGGGGGCAAGCTTGCCGCCCTTTCCGAAGAGAACTCTTCGAAGCTCAAGGCATTCCGTCCAGAAGCCTCCGACGCTTCTTACGCATTCCGCTTCCTGCAGGGACTCGATAACATTAAGATGGTCCTGTCCGGCATGAACGAGCTGCCTCAGGTAGAAGACAACCTGAACACTTTCCGCGAATATGATCCGCTCACTGAAGAAGAGCAGAACGCGCTGTTCGAGATAGCAGAGAGCCTCAAGAGAGGTGTCCCGTGCACGCAGTGCCGTTACTGCTGCGCAGGATGTCCCATGGAACTGGACATCCCGTATCTGCTGGAATGCTACAACGACTACAAATATGCCGCGACCACGACTGCGTCCGTGCGCATCGACGGTCTGACCGAGGATAAGCGTCCTTCCGCCTGTATAGGCTGCGGACAGTGTGCTCACGCCTGCCCTCAGGGGATCGACGTGCCGGCAGCTCTTGCCGAACTTGCCGAGATGTATGCCAGCGGGCCCAAGTGGTCGGTCGAAGCAAAGCCGAGACATGAATCCATACTGAGAGACCTTGCATCTGACTGATACGACCGGTCGTAAAATGCCCCACGGTACTGCCGCGGGGCATTTTCTGTATGTTCAGTATCTTCCGGTTCAGTTGACGCTTCTTCCGCACACAGGACAGAATTTCCCGTACACCGCCGATCCGCATTCGGGACATATCCTCGTTCCGGAATGATCTCTCGTCTCGGTGATCTTTTTATCTTTTGGCCAGGACACTTTGTATGAGAGTATCTTCGTCGCGGTCTGTCCCGCAGGAACTTTTACCGTACCGGAAACGATTCCCGTCGATTCCTCCAGAGCCATTCCGGACAGCTCCTTCACATCTACGCTGATATCCTTCTCCCTGGAGACCGGGACCTGATCCTTAAGGAAGACTGCCGTGTCCTTCCCGGAGATATTGGACACAGTTATCTCAAATACATAGTCGACCGTCCTCAGTCCCTTCAGGAATGTGCTGGCAGCTTTTCTGGACACCTCTTTGCGGCTGACTTTTATCCTCTCGTCTTCTCCCAGCGTTATTACGATCTCATCCTTAGTCAGATCCGGATCCAGATATACCGAGCACAGATACCTGCCCTTCAGATAAACACCTGTGCTGAACGCGTTCGTGAACGGTATGTCGGCAGTTCTGACCTTGGCCGTGAGATAGGCCCTCGTATCAAGCGCGGGAACAGCCGCGACTTCATACTCCGCCGGCACTTCGTAACTCTGCAGATCGGCCACCGTCCCGTCATAATTGTCCAGGATATCCCTTCTGCCGGGGAGGACATACTCCGTCATGGTATCATCATCGCTCACATCAGCTTCGGCAGTCTGCATTCTGACGCTTTCCTCCACGGCGCCGTACTCCATCGCGTCGTCATCGGCAGCTGCGGAATCCATCATCATATTCATCATAGCAGGAGCGCTCTTCCCCATCGCAAGCGACGCACGGAACTGGACCTCCTGGCGATAATCAAGAAACACTGTCCCGGGGTCCGGAAGCACATTGCCGGAAGACGGATTGCCTGTGAACAGACTTACCTGTACGTTGTTCCAGTCCTCGCCCGTGTGCTCCGTGATCTTTGCCCTCATCCTGATCTCTAGAGGCCCTTCTCCGTCGCTATACAGTTCATAGACGGGGGTCCACTCGGCGCTGTTCTCAAAGTATCTCAGTTCAAACGGATAGCTGCCTGCCTTGTCGACATCGACATCAACCACTACCGCGGGAGCCATCTCGCTCCTCTCAGCCTTCTGCATCTCTTCTGTGAGGTCTGCCTGCTGCTTCCTGTACTCCGAGATCATCCCATTGAGTTTTTCGATCCGCTCGGGAAGTTTCTCGATGTAGTCCTCCACTTCAGACGCGGACTGTGACGATCTTGCCGTGAAATCACCGTTCGATCTCCACATGTCGATCTGCATCTGTCTGACTTCTATCTGTCTCTCTACCTCTTCTATCTGCCTGCGGATCTTTTCTGATTTCTTCTCCTCCTGATGTTCTCCGAAGGCTTCGAATCTCTGGTTTGAAACTCGCAGTCCCTCTGCCCCGAAAAGTCTTACCGTGTCATAACTAGCACTGCTGCTCATGCCTTTTACATAAAGCTTGTGTTTCCCCTCCGACAGTTCAATCGATCCCCTGCGCACGACCTCAGCTCCTCTGCGGTAGATGCCGGCTTTTTCGATCGCAGT
>JAFYZG010000194.1 GCA_017548825.1 Oscillospiraceae bacterium | reverse complement strand
GGATCGCCGGTGTAGACATGAGCACTCCGGAACCCGTGGATACGGCGCTGGAGCTTTTCGGACAGCTGGTTGACGAGTTCGAGGAGATAATGAGCTGACATGGCAAAGAATGTCGTGCACATCTTCGGAGGAGCCGGTTCCGGGACATCCACTCTGGGCAGATATATCAGCTCCGTGAACGGATGGTTCTTCATGGACACCGACGACTACTATTGGGAAGACGCCGCCGTTCCGTATACGGTAAAAAGGGAGATCCCTGACAGAGTCCGGCTAATGACCGAAGATATAGAGAAACATGAAAATGTAGTAATATCCGGTGCCCTTTCCGGCTGGGGAGACGTGCTCATACCGTATTTCACCCTCGCCGTCCGCGTCGAGACCGACGCTGAAGTCAGGATCGAAAGACTCAGGAAAAGAGAGCGTGACCATTTCGGCAGCAGGATAGATCCCGGCGGAGACATGTACGACAATCACCGGGAATTCATCGAATGGGCCTCCCGGTACGACGAAGGCGGCCTGGACATCAGGAGCAGGGCAAGACACGACGAATGGCAGAAGCTCCTTCAGTGTCCTCTCCTGGAAGTGGACGGAGCTCTTCCCGTTGAGACCAATTACGAAAAGATAAAGCCATATCTCAGTTTCTGATACCAAAACAGTTATTTATACGGAGGTCATCAAGATGAGACACATCCTTATCGCAAGCATGGCGCCGGTGCTCTGGCTGCTCACCGTATTCGACGTATTCGCAGTCGTTAAGATGTTCAGGCAGTACAAGGCAAAGAATAAGATCATCTCTCTGCTGGTCGCGGTGATGTGCATCGGTCTTCTCTACGACTCCCTGTGCCTCGCGCTGGGCGCCTTCCTGAAGGAGAGCGCGGCGCTCAGGTTCTTCAGCCAGTTCAGGTACATATTCCACATGACCATGATCCCGCTCATCTTCCCGATCTGCGCATATTCTCTCAACGCGAAGCCCGCGGTCCTGAAGATCGTATGGGCTGTTACCGTGATCGTCATGGCGGCGGGACTCGCAGCTGGGATCCTCTACAAGACCGAACCCAGGACCGTCGGCGCCATCACCAGATACGCGGAAGCGGAGGGCAATCCCGGGTGGATATCGGGGATCGTAAGCTTCCTCGACATGTTCCCGGTGTTCCTCATGATAGGCGTAGGCATATTCCTGTTTAAGAAAAAGAACCCCAACATGTTCCTGGCGGGATTCTTCATGCTGCTGTTCACCATGCTTGGCATCTTCCTCGGTAAGGATCCTGGCGGCGACAGGACCAAGAGCCTGATGTTCTACATCAGTATGTTCGGCGAGGGACTTATGGTATATTTCTTCTGGAGATTCGTCGAGCAACAGAAGGAGAAAGACTGAACTGTCTTTACGGAGGATAAGATGATGCCGATCAGCGGCAGGATAGATCTGCATATGCATTCGACCGTGTCGGACGGCACGGACAGCCCGCAGGAGCTTCTGTCCCGCGTGAGCGGGGCGGGCATCTCTTTGTTTTCCGTTACGGATCACGATACAGTGAAGGGATGTCTTGAAGTCATAGATCTTCTTGCTCCCGGTTCACCGTCTTTTATCACAGGAGTCGAAGTCTCATGCAGGGACGAAGAGGGAAGATACCATATCCTGGGATACGGATACGATCCCGACGCCGTACCCATAAATGACCTCGCTGCAAAAGGCCACAGCGTCCGCTTTGAGAAACTCAGGCTGAGGATCGACCGCCTTAAGGAAATGTTCGGGATAGTTTTCCCGAAAGACGAGGTGGACTCGCTGTATGCGCTGGAAAATCCCGGCAAGCCTCACATCGGGGAGCTTCTGGTCAGTCACGGCTACGTTTCCAACGTCTCGGAAGCGATCGATAAATATATCAACAAGCTTGGAGTAAGAAGCATGCATTTCGCTCCGCAGACTGCGATCGAGATGATCAACGCTTCCGGAGGGATCCCCGTGCTGGCGCATCCGTTCTACGGCGACGGAGACCAGATGATATACGATGACGAAATGGAACAGCGACTTGCCAGGCTCAGGGATATGGGCCTTAAGGGCGTCGAGGCATTCTATTCAGGTTTTGCACCGAGACAGATCAGAAGCATGCTGGATATGGCGGAAAGATATGGTCTTTATGTCACCGCGGGAAGCGATTATCATGGCAGCAGAAAACTCGTTCAGCTGGGGGATACGAACCTTGGTGATGTCTCAGAAGCGCCGGATAGACTGAAAAAGTTCCTTTCCGATGTTGCGGACAGGACGTTCTCTGTGGTTTAATTATCCCTGCGTGTCCCTAAAAACATGAACGGAGCATACAGATGACTTCAAAAAGAACGCCGACCGACTACATCACCCAGAGCGCTGTGATAGCCGCGATCTACGTGGTCCTCACCGTGGTGTTCGCGCCGATATCCTTCAACGTGATGCAGGTCAGGATCTCCGAGATGCTGACGATACTGCCTCTGTTCACATCGGCGGCGATCCCGGGACTGTTCATAGGATGCATCCTGGGCAATCTCCTGGGCGGAGCGATAGTGCTGGACGTGGTCTTCGGAAGCATCGCCACTCTGATAGGTGCGATAGGCGGATATCTCCTCAGAAAGAACCGCTGGCTGGTACCTGTGCCCGCTATAGTCGCCAACGCCGTTATCGTTCCCTTCGTGCTCAAGTACGGTTACGGAGTGGACATGCCGATATGGATCATGATGCTCTACGTGGCGGCGGGAGAGATCATAAGCTGTTATATCCTGGGCGAGATCTTCGCGACGATCCTCCAGAAGAACAGGAACGTATTCAGGAAAGAAAACTGAATCACAGAATATAAAGAGATCCTCACGGGCCCTGTGACCTGTGAGGATC
>JAFYZG010000193.1 GCA_017548825.1 Oscillospiraceae bacterium | reverse complement strand
TCTTCGTTAAGCATGTCCACGATCCTGAAATAGTCCTCAGCATCCGTTGCTTCCTGCCTGAGCTGAGCGATCTCGTCCTCGGTAAGATCCTCGGCGGCATCCGAAAGCAGCCTGTTGATCGCGCCGGAATCACCTGTTTCCGCAAGGAACCGTACCCACTGCTTGTAGATGACCGTAACAGCGGACTGGTTCATCGTTGAACGGTCAGGATCTATCTGCGTAAGTATCCTGGCTTTGACAAGAGCATCGTCGAAACATTTGCCGTCAGCCAGAGACATGACCTCATCAAGAATCTCGCTCCATATGCTGTACAGAGCATCCTGTGCTTCCTGAGAATCCGGCATCAGCCTGAGTGCTTTTCTGTACTCTGCCGCCGCCAGGACTGTTTCATATCTGCTGAGATGCTCTTCAGCCCGCTTCATTAACCTTTCATATCTGTTTTGGGGAAGATTATAATAGCATAGGAACAGGAGCACCAGCGCGGCAGCTATGACCGGGATGATCAGAGCTCTCCTCTTTCCCGTCTTCCCGCTGTCAGGAGCCGTGTCACCGGTATCCACGATATCAAAAGCTTTTATGCGAGGTACGATCTCCGTATCATCGTTCGTCTCTGATGATACGGTCTCCTCTTCCCCCGACAGGACACTGCCGCATTCCGGGCAGGTCACCGAATCGTCGAGGATCTGACATCCGCACTCCCTGCAAACCATTTCGGGCTCCTGAATTTTCCTTTCGTACCAATAATTATATATCAATTCCGGTGTATTTAGGTATCCTGCAGAAAGAACCGCAGGAAAGAGGACGATACTATGGCCAGTGAATTCTCAAAAAAGATCCGTATCCTTCCGAGCCAGTGCGACAGCAGCGGAAAACTCGGGATCCCGGATACTGCCGCGCTTTTCATGGATGTCGCGGCGGATCATTCCGATTCTCTCGGCATCGGACAGAGGGATCTCAATGCCCGGGGCGGATTCTGGCTGACGGTCAAGACCATGCTGCGTTTCCTCAGAAGACCTGCTCTCGGAGAGTCCGCCCTTCTTGCGACCTGGCCTGAAGTTCCCGACAAGAGAAGATGTCTGAGAGACTACATGCTCTCAAGCAACGGCGAAACGCTCTGCTGCGGGAAGACCGAATGGGCTGTCCTGGATATGGCCACAGGCAGACTGAGACATGTAGATTCCATATACCCGGAAGGTCTGGAGCTCACGGACAGATCCGCGATGAGCGAATCCTTCACACGTTTCGAGGACGAAACCACTGACGGAGAAGTTCTGGGAAGATATACCGTCCTGTCTACCGATATCGATCTCGGCGGTCACATGAACAACGTAGCGTATCTCCGGGCATTCGCCTCTCTCTTCTCTTCCGCCGAATGGAACAGGATCGACATGCATTTTCTGGAGATATGGTACCGCGCCCAGTGCTTCGAGGGAGAGGAACTGACTGCATACCGGAAGGCAAAGGAAACCTGTACCGAGGTTTCATTCATCAAGCCCGACGGGAACTGTGCACTTCAGCTGAGATACAACTGATAAGCTGATCGCCCGTAGTTCGAACGGGATATGACATACGGCCGTGCTGATCTCAGCACGGCTTTTTCCGTCGGCATTTTGTATACTTTGACGCCCTCTCTCAGTATAAGTTGCCGAATTTGCTGTCCATGTTGCGTCCCTCCGCTTAATCATCCTCTTTTTATCCTATAATCAAATCAGAAAACGAATAATCACAAACAGAAAGGAAGTAACAATATGCTGCGAGTAGTCAGGACTGAAAACGGTCTGGTACGCGGCATCCCCGCTGCAGACCCGCGCGTAACAGCCTTCAAGGGCATTCCTTTCGCCAAACCGCCTGTCGGAGATCTGAGATGGAAGGCACCTCAGCCCGCGGAAAACTGGGAAGGCGAACGCGAATGCTTTGCATTTGCACCCATCAACATGCAGACACCTCCCGGACTTGATCCGACCAATATCTATGCCAGGGAATGGAACGTCGATCCCACAATCGAGATGAGCGAAGACAGCCTGTATCTGAACGTGTGGACTAACGCAAAGACCGGTGATGAAAAGATGCCGGTCATGGTCTGGTTCTTCGGAGGCGGATACACTGCAGGCAATACTGCCGAGATGGAATTCGACGGAGAGCGCATCGCCAGGAGAGGTGTCATACTGGTCTCGGTCCAGTACCGTCTCGGCGTATTCGGCTTCCTTGCGCACCGCGAACTGATGGAGGAATCTCCCGGCGAGCCTGTAGGCAACTACGGACTGCTTGATCAGAGAGCCGGCGTGCAGTGGGTGATCCGCAACATCGAAGCATTCGGCGGAGACCCGAAGAACATCACCATCTTCGGCCAGTCAGCCGGAGCCGGCTCCACTCTGTGCCAGGTCGGTTCCCCAATGAACAAAGGCCTGTTCCAGAGAGCCATTTTCGAGAGCGGCGGCGGACTGCGCACCTACGGGCAGGGCGGCGGCTGCATTCCTCTCGAGAAGGCGCTCAGCAACGGCGAAGATTTCTTCAGCACATACGGGATCAATGATCTCGCGGAAGCCCGTGCGATGGATGCCGAAAAACTGAACGAGATCGGCATGGAGTATGTCAGAAAGAACCGCTTCGAGCCGGTCATCGACGGTGTATTCCTCCCGGAGGATCCCTCCGATACGATGGCACGAGGAAACTATCCCGACATCAGCTATCTGTTCGGATGCACCGGTTCAGAAGGAGACATCCCGGCTCCCGGATACGCGCCTCCCAGAAACCTGAAGGAACTCAGGGAATACGGCATGTTCCGCTACGGCGAGAAGTACATCGACGAGTATCTCGCTCTCTGCGGATGCAGGGACGACGCCGAAGTCGACATGCTCTCACACACCGACGATTCATTCCGCGGCCGCTTTATGAACAACTATCTGTTCCTCGAGCAGCGCATCCGCGCCGGCAAGAAGGACAACTGGATGTACGTATTCGACGCATCCATGCCCGGATGGGACCGCCCCGGTTCCTTCCACTCCTCAGAACTGTGGTTCGTGTTCGAGACCCTGGCAAAGTGCTGGAGGCCCTTCAAGGGCAAACACTACGACCTCGCCAGGATCGTCTGCAACTACTGGACCAATTTCGCACGCACGGGCGACCCGAACGGTCTCGACGCCGACGGTACGCCGATGCCCGAATGGAAGAGCGCCACTGCGGAAGATCACTATGTGCACTATCTGAACGAAGACAGGATCGGAGCATACGGCAAGAGCAACTCCGAACTCGTCAGGTTCCGCACCAGAGTGACCTTCGAACAGCTGAAGGAAAAAGGCATCATTGAATGACCTCAGAATTCAATTTTATACACACAACAAATGGCCATCCGAACGGATGGCCATTTGTCTATCTAATTCATTTTTCAGTCGATACCGAAAATACCGCTGGTGCCGTTGAATGCAGCCCACGGATCGATGCTGTTGTCATGCACCATGATGTTGAAATGAAGATGAGGTCCCGTGGCATATCCCGTGGACCCGACCTGCCCGATCTCGCTTCCTTCGTCGACGAATTCTCCTTTTTTCACATTGAGCTGAGACATATGGAAATAGTATGATCGTACACCGAGTCCGTGGTCGATCACTACGGTATTGCCCGAGACTCCGTTGTAGTCTGCCACTATCACGAATCCGGAAGCGGCAGCCAGCACCGGCGTTCCCTCCGCGTTGGCTATATCCACTCCGGCGTGTCTGCTGGGAACGGGGTTGTCATTCGTGTACCTCTTCAATCCGAACTCCGTGGTGACAGTGCCTTCCACCGGCTGTGTGAAACAGTCATCATAGAATCTGCCCGGATACCACGACTCGTAGGTGCTCTGCATCATGGTATTATATGCCGCTCTGTTGTCGCTGTTTCCTATAGTGGAGCTCTGTGTCTCTTCCGAGATGATCAGATGCTGAACGGTATACTGCTCCTCCTCCACAGTGAAATGGAACTCCTGTGTCCCTTCCTCCGACTCTATGACAGCAGTGTATGATCCCGGATCGGTGCTGTAGCTTATGCTGAACAGTCCTTTGGCGTATCCGCGGCTGTCCGCGACCAGAGGAAACGGCGCCGCAAGCTCCCCTGCGGAGATGATCACTTCCCCTCTGACTCCGGAAGCGGTGACCGGGATGACGCTGCCCTGTTTAGTGTGGTCGTACAGGAAGTTTATCTTCAGAGGTATCGCATATTCCAGCTGAGCTTTAAACAGTTCGGTGCCTATGACATTCAGCTTTTCACCTTTTGATGTCACAGTCATGCTTTCTACGGTGCATGATGCCTCCATCCGGTAGATGCCGTTCTCCGGATAGAATCCGGCGAACTGCTCTGCATCTCCGGAAAAAACTTCTTTTTCTCCCGAGAAAACTGTTATGCAGGTACCGCTGACATCTCCGGGCAGCACTATGACAGCCTGGTCCATGTCCGTTATCAGGATGCTTCCTTCCGTTCCCGGCGAAACGGTGTATCTCTTCCATTTAGCCTTCAATTCAGAACTGACGGGCTCCAGCGTGTCGTTTCCCACAGAGAGAACATCCTGACCGATAAGCCCGAGGACAGCTTCCGCTCTGGCCCCTGCTCTGTCCCTGTGTTCCGGTACAAGGAATACTGCCGCCGCCGAGAAAATGATCAGCGCAGCTATGATCAGCCATGTTCTCCTTGCGTTTGTCAGCATTCCGGGATCCCCAGTCCTTTCTATAAGTACAATTGTACCACGCAGCATGTATTTTTCTGCCGAATGCCTGAGATTTGCTTTATAATGAGTTCATGAGATTAACTGCGCTCCAAACACACAAGGAGTTTTAAATGTCACTGAAACGCATCGTATCGATACTGCTCGTCATACTGTCTGTTGTCGCTCTCGGTTCCTGCGGAAAAAACGAAGATCCCGGGGAATACGAAGGCCCGGAAGGTTTTGTCAAGGACCAGGACTACAGCTACAAAGGAGACGGCTTCAGCGGGTTTCCCTCTCTGAAATCTTTTGAGGCCGGGACAGATGACGGCAGTTCTTTCACTTATGACGATCTGGTGTCCAGGGACATGACTCTCATCAATATCTGGGCGACATGGTGCGGTCCCTGCGTCAATGAGATGCCGGAACTTGCACAATTCACTGTTCTTCTGCCCGGCAATATAGGTTTCTATACGCTGTGTGTCGACGGATATGAGGACACAGGCAGTATGGCCTCTATACTCGGCAAGGCCGGATACAAGGGAAAGACGATAATATCGGGGACCGGGGACATCGGAAATCTGGTGGATTCCGCCATGTATGTTCCCACGACTGTATTCGTCGACAGCAGCGGACAGATCGCGGGCTCTGTCGTAGGCTCTCCCAGGGAGAACCTCGCCGGCTATTATCTCGCAGCCCTCAACAGGGCACTTGAGAGTTCCGGCATGTCCCGGATAACTCTCCCGGGGGTGGAGGAGGCTGACACGGATGAATAAGAACGATGCCGGCAGAACAGTTTTCATACTGAGGATGATAATCCTGATCCTCGGCGCAGCCATGGTCATCATCGGGCTGCTCGGCGGGGAATACACAGTCGTTTTCAATAAGGCAGTCAGGATATGTCTGGAATGCATAGGGATAGGATAAAAGCATCCGGCTCCTCTCAGAAGGTCCGGAGCGTCATACAGGTCTGCTCTGCGGTACTTTTCAACGGATATCTCACGGGTCTGAAACGCGGGAAGATATTCACCGGAAAGACCAAGTCTTTCTGTGTACCGGTCCTCAACTGCTACTCCTGCCCTGCCGCGCTCGGCGCATGTCCGATAGGATCCCTGCAGGCAGTATTGGGTAGTTCCGGCGGCAGGTTCCCTTTCTATGTCCTTGGTTCACTGATGCTGTTCGGCGTACTGCTCGGCAGAGCTGTCTGCGGTCTCCTCTGCCCGTTCGGCCTGATACAGGATCTTCTCTCGAAGATCCCTGTAAAGAAGATCTCTGTACCCAAAAAAGCAGACCGTCTGCTGCGTTATGTCAAATACCTGATCCTGGCGGTGTTCGTGATACTTCTTCCGGCCTTTTTCCGGAACGATCCGGGCGGATCTTTTCCATGGTTCTGCAAGTATATCTGCCCCGCCGGCACGCTGGAGGGAGGCATCCCCCTTATGCTCCTGAATCCGGGTCTCAGGGATCTGGCAGGTCCCCTGTTCTGGTGGAAGGTCATACTGCTCGCCGCTGTGCTGACCGCAGCTGTATTCATACCGCGGTTCTTCTGCAGGTATCTGTGCCCGCTCGGCGCCTTCTATTCCCTTTTCAGCGGATTCAGTCTTGTCAGGATGACTGTGGACAAAGAGTCCTGTGTAGTGTGCGGAAAGTGCTCCGGTGCCTGTCCCATGTCCATCGATCCGGTGAAGCAGCTCAGCGGAGCGGAATGCATCCTGTGCGGCAGGTGCAGGGATGTGTGTCCCGTATCGGCGATCTCTTTGAATCTTCCGCAACATAGTGACGGCTCCAAAGACAGGCCTTTGCCCGGTACCGGGAGCGGTCCGTCTGCATTCTGACCGCCCCTGTGCTCAGAAAACTGCCTTTTAAAAGGTGAAATAGCATCAAAGCTGACCTCTGCCGGGGCATATTATTGTGAATTCTAACGCTACCAATACACGCTCCTGAAGTAGTAAAATATTAAGCGTCAACAGCTGATCGATTCAGCTTTTATGTAGGAGGAGTCAATAATGTCAAGCAAAAATGTAGGAAAGAAACTGGTTGGCGTATGGAACACCAAGACCATCGTCGCGGTTGCTATCGGAGCTGCTCTTTTCGGCGTTCTCATGAATTACGGCGGAATCCCGGTGTTCACTAATACATCGCTCACAACAGCCATGGTCGTTCCCGTGGTCGTCGGTGCTATGTACGGCGCACTTCCGGCTGCTGTCGCTGCCGGCGTAGGCAACGTCATCGCTGACCTGATCGGCGGATGGGGCCTCTGGTTCGACTGGTCCATCGGCAACTTCTGTGCCGCTCTCTTTGTCGGATTCGGCGCATATGTCCTTATGAGCAAGTTCTCCACCAAGAACGTCATCCTCTATGTAGTTCTCTGCGTTCTCGGAAACGGACTCGCATTCGGCGTCGTGACGCCCATCCTCACCGCCATCTTCTATGGCAGCGAGCTCAATGTAACCTTCCTTCAGGCGATCTACGGAAGCCTCAGCAACATCCTCGTCGAAGTAGTGGTAGGACTTCCCGTCCTGTACCTGCTCTCCAAGAGGACCGCTGCCCACAGCAACCTCGAGGAAGAATAATCCCGAACACAGCGTACCGCAAGCCCGGAGCCCCGGGTTCCGGGCTTACGGACAGCCTCCGCGCAGTCAGAATGAGCGGAGGCGTTACTTTTTTACGACAGTTTCTAGGAGAAAACACGTGAAAGAACCGATCATCAGCTTCAGGAATTTCGGATTCAGATACAAGGAACAGAAGAATCCCACCCTGCACGACATAGATCTCGACATCTATCCCGGAGAGAAGATCCTTATCCTCGGCGCCTCGGGAAGCGGCAAGTCCACACTGTGCAACTGCATCAACGGACTCATCCCTTTCTCCTACGAGGGAGAGATAACCGGAACATGCACCGTTAACGGCACAGATACTTCCACCGCATCCATATTCAAGCTGTCAGACAGCGTGGGCACCGTACTGCAGGACACCGACGCTCAGTTCGTCGGCCTTTCTGTCGGTGAGGATATCGCTTTCTCCATGGAGAACGACATGATCCCGAGAGCTGAGATGCTCCCCGTGATCGAGAAGAACGCCTCCATGGTGGGCATGCAGAACTTCATAGATCATGTTCCGTTCAACCTGTCCGGCGGGCAGAAACAGAAGGTCGCCATCGCAGGCGTTTTCGGAAACGACGTTGAGATACTTATATTCGACGAGCCGCTGGCGTCGCTCGACCCTCAGATGGGAATGACCGCCGTTGAACTCATCGACGATATATCGAAAGAGACAGGCAAGACCATAATTATCATAGAGCATCGCCTGGAAGACGTCCTGCACCGCCCGGTGGACAGGATCATCCTAATGGCGGACGGGCGAATCGCCGCCGATATGTCTCCCGACGACCTGCTGCGGTCCTCCCTGCTCAGCGAGTACGGGATCAGAGAGCCTCTCTACCTCACTGCCATGAAATACGCCGGCTGCTCCCTGGAAGACAGCAGGAACCTGAGCGACCTTACAGCGCTGGAACTCACGCCTGAGAATGAGGAGAAGCTCAAAGCTTTCTTCACCGAGGAGAGAGAATCGGTCAGGGAGAACACCAACGAACCGGTCGTCACCTTCAGGGACGTATCCTACTCTTACAACAGCGGAAGGAAAGTCCTCAGAGACATAAACTTCGAGATCCGGCGCGGCGAGCGGATCGCCATTATCGGAAGGAACGGCGCCGGAAAGTCAACCGCCGCCAAGCTCCTGTGCGGCATAATACGTCCCGATACCGGTACGATCACGCTGGAAGGCACCGATACTTCAACGCTGTCCGTCAAGGAGATCGGCGAGAAGGTCGGATACGTCATGCAGGATCCCAATACTATGATAGTCAAGGACCTCATAAAGGATGAGGTCGGAATGGCGCTGGGATTCCGGGACATCCCTCAGGAGGAAGCCGAGCGCAGGGTGAACACGGCGCTGGAGACCTGCGGCCTGTACAGGATGCGCAACTGGCCGGTGGATGCTGTAAGCTACGGTCAGAAAAAACGCGTCACCGTAGCCTCAATGATGGCCCTCGAACCGGACGTGTTCGTCCTGGATGAACCGACAGCCGGACAGGATTACCGCAGTTATACGGAGATAATGAAATTCGTCAACACTCTCAACAGGGAGTACGGCAAGACGATACTTTTCATAACACACGACATGCATCTGGCCATTGAGAACACCGACAGAGCTATCGTCTTCTCGGACGGAGAGCTAATAGCATCAGACAAGGTGTTCGCGGTGCTGGCAGACGCGGATGTAATTGAGCGCGCAAGCCTCAAGCAGACGTCCCTCTATACCCTCGCCGTAAAGCTCGGCCTGGAGCCGGAATCCACGATCAGGCACTTCATAGAATACGAGAGGGAGATGAAAGCAGATGAATAACAAGTTTGTTATAAACTATATCCCCGGACCCACGATGCTTCACAAACTCACCGGGTTCACCAAGGTCTTCCTCTTCGCGGTAATGAGCGTGGCGATCATATCCACGTTCGATATCAGGCTTCTGGTACCGCTTCTGATCATCAACGTCATCGAGATCATCTCCATGAAGCCAGACTACAAGCCCATAGTGATAATGTTCACCATCACCTTCTTCACCGTGACGCTGCTGGGCAACATCATGCTGTTCTTCGTGTCTCCCGGAGTAGGTCTCACCAACGTCGGCGCGGAGCACGTCATCTGGCGTCTCAATGACAAGCTCTACCTTTCCAAGGAGTTCCTGTGGTACATATTCGTCTTCTTCATCAAGAGGACCGCTTCCTTCGCGTCGGTCATAGCCTTCGCTCTGGCCACCACGCCTTCGGAATTCGCTTCGGGGCTCAACAAATGCGGCCTTAACTACAAGGTCTGCACCATCGTGTCACTGGCATACAGGACCATCCCCGACATTGCCAATGACTTCGTCAATATCCGCAACAGCATGATGATGAGAGGCGTGGAGCTTTCAAAGAAAGCCAGCATCGGGAAGAGACTTAAGAACACAGTCCTGATCCTGGTACCGCTTATCTTCACTGCATTCGGAAAAGTCGGCAGCATAGCCAACGCAATGGACCTCAGAGGCTACGGGAAACACAGCAAGCGCACCTGGTACGCTGAGCACGAGAAGACGAAATGGGATCCGGTCATAAGAGCCCTCACGATCCTTCTTCTGGCTCTTACTCTCTATTACATCATCCGATACAGGATCATCGACCCATATCCGGTGGACTACTGGTGTCCCTGGGTCCCGCGCGAAGAGATCCAGCAGACCAACGCGATCGACACGCTGTTCATCCTCAAGTGGATCAGAAAACTCAAAGGAGAATAAAGATCTTAGATGGCACATCTCATAATACAGACCGATTTCGGCACCGGTTCCGCATCCGTCAGCGCCATGCACGGCGTGGCAGCCGTAGTAGACCCGGATCTCAGAGTTGACGACGGCAACAACGACGTGGCGCAGTTCAACGTACTGGACGCATCCGAATCACTCATGTACCTGCTGCCCTACTGGCCTGCAGGCACTGTATTCGTGTCGGTAGTCGATCCCGGAGTAGGTACGTCAAGGCGCAGCTGCGTCGCCAGGCTCTCAAACGGGAGCTATATCGTCACGCCCGACAACGGGACTCTGACATATATAAAGGAGCGCTTCGGCATAACCGCCGTCCGCGAGATAGACGAGAGCGTCAACAGACTCAGAGGCTCTGAGGACGTGCATATCTTCCACGGAAGAGACGTCTACGCCTACTGCGGAGCAAGACTTGCCGCCGGGATCATAGATTTCGAGGGCGTCGGTCCCGAGTATCCCGTGGAGGAGGTCGTGGAAGCCGAATACATAAAACCCGCAAAGAAACCGGGCGAAGTATCCGGAATGATAAACGAAGCCGGTGAGCATTTCGGGCTCATCGGCACGAACATACCCTTCCAGTGGCTATCCGAATGCGGAATGGAATACGGAGACAAAGTCAGCGTGATAATAACGAACGGCGACACCGTGATCCTGGATTCCGAGATGCCGCTTGAGAAGACCTTTGGGTGCGTGCCCGTGGGTTCTCCCCTGATCTTCAGCTCCGAGACGAGGACCGTGATGATGGCGATCAACCAGGGCAATGCCACGAAGGAATACGGCATCGGTTTCGGACAGAAATGGAAGATGACCGTGAGAAAAGGAAACTGATATGGCAGGAACATCCGTAGTTATTCATTCCGACAGCGGCACTTCAGGCACTCTGTACGCAAAGGCCGCAGGCATCGTGGAGACCATCTCCCCCGGCACCGACGCAGTCGATGCCTCCCAGGCATTTGAGAAAGGAAATGTGAGACAGGTATCCGCCTTCCTCTTTACTTCCGTGCCGTTCTGGCCGGACGGGACGGTATTCGTCTCTCTTGTGGGAGAAGGAGCCCCCATTGCTGTCAAACTGAACAACGGCAGCGTGATCATAAGCCCAAACAACGGTACTGCGACGATGTGCATAGACAGCATCGGTTTCTCCGGTTCCGTTCTCATTGACCCCGAACGATTCGGAGACGATGAATTCGTCCCCGTAAGATGCGCCGCTGAGCTTGCGGCAGGAATGCCGCTGTCCGAGGCAGGACGATCTGCCGGACTTGATGATACCGTCCGGTTCACGATTCCGAAAGCCATCATAAGAGACGGCTATGCGGAAGGTGAAGTCGGAATGCTCCTGAGAACCTTTGGAAACATCACCTTCACCATAGGAACAGATGAATTCGAGGACACCGGGATAGTGACTGGAGAC
>JAFYZG010000003.1 GCA_017548825.1 Oscillospiraceae bacterium | reverse complement strand
TCTCCTGCATTTATGACGCCTTTATCTCCCACCTGTCCGCCGCTCTCCGCGTAGAACGGAGTGGTGTCGAGAACTATTACCGCGTCGTCTCCTTCCGATATGCCGGTGCAGAGACTTCCGTCCTTGACTACCGCTATGACTCTTGCATCGCCCGAGACGCCTTCGTAACCGGTGAACGTCTTTCCGCCGTCCACGTCCTCCAGCACGCTGTCCGAATCGTCTGCTTCCATGGAATTCCTTTTGAGTGCTTCGCGGGCCGTCTGTCTCTGCTTCTTCATGCACTCGTGGTATCCATCGACGTCCACGGACATGCCCTTCTCTTCCGCCAGCTCTTCCGTGAGCTCGAGCGGGAATCCGAAGGTATCATAGAGCTGGAAAGCCTGCTGACCGCTGATGACGGTCTCCGATCCAGCCGCAGCGATGCACTTCTCGAACTCGCGCATTCCTCCGGCCAGCGTGGCTGCGAATCTCTCGCTCTCCTTTTCAATCGCGTTGAGGATATACTGCTCCTTCTCGATCAGAAGAGGATATGCCTCGCCGTAGACATCCTCGATGAACACTCTGGCAGCCGCAAGCATGGCGGATGTATCGACTCCGAGTATCCTGCAGTACCTGATGGCACGGCGGAGCAACCTTCTGAGGATATATCCCGCGCCTGTGTTGGACGGCAGTATGCCGTTCACGTCGCCGATCAGCATCACTGCCGTGCGGGTGTGGTCCGCGATGATACGGATAGCCTTTCTTGCCTCCTCGTCACTGTCATAGCTCCTGCCCGACAGTTTCTCCAGGCAGCTTACCGCTCCCGCGAAGAGGTCTGTCTTGTATCCGTCGTCGAGGCCGTTGAGGAACAGCAGCAGCCTGTCGAGGCCGAATCCGGTGTCGACGTTCTTTCCGGCAAGTTCCTCGTAGCCGGTCTCGGTCTTCTTATACTGCATGTAGACATCGTTTCCGATCTCAACATACCTGTCGGATGTGGTGAAGTCGGAGGAATCCGGACCGTCTTCGCGGGGATAGAACCACTCGTTGTCCGGGCCGCAGGGAGTTCCGACGGTACCCTCCAGTTCCCACCAGTTGTCCTTCTTTGGAAGGTAGAATATATTCTCCGGCCTGATGCCGAGAGACTTCAGCAGATCTGCAGTCTCCTCGTCCCTGGGCACCTTGTCGTCGCCCTCGAAGACTGTGGAGCAGATCTTGTCCTTGTCGAATCCGAACACCTGTGTCAGCAGCTCGAAGGTCCAGGCCGTCTTCTCCTTCTTGAAGTAATCTCCGAGAGACCAGTTTCCCATCATCTCGAAGAATGTGAAGTGTGTCGCGTCACCGACGGATTCGATATCGACGGTCCTGACGCATCCCTGGACGTTGCAGAGGCGCTTCTTTCCCGAAGGATGGGGCTGTCCCAGAAGATAAGGCATGAGAGGCTGCATCCCCGCGACATTGAACATGACGCCGGTGGTGCCGTCCCCTATCAGCGATACCGCTCCGATATTAAGATGTCCCTTTCCTTCATAGAAGCTCAGCCATTTGCTGCGCAGTTCTTTCGATGTCATTTCATTCCCTGCCTTACAAAAAAATAGACCTCCGTCCCATTCCGGGACGAAGGCCGTAATAACGACTTCCGCGGTACCACCCGCATTGCACTGAACAGTGCCTCTCGTGACGGCTGTAACGCACCTCTGCGCCGCTTTCGGCGGAAGCTCCGGAAGACGGCTCAATGCTGTTTCTCCGCGGCTCGAATCTCAGCTTTCATCGGCCTCTCTGTCCGGTCCTCAGCATATTTTTCTTCCATCTCTGCTTGTAGCAAACTGATTATATGCAATGCATAATTCTTTGTCAATCAGAGGGGCTGCCCGGGGTTCACTCCCCGAAGTCATCCTGGACTGCGGTGTCGTCCTCCTCCCTGGGATAGGGCACGCCCTGCATCATGTAGGCGACGCCGGACTTTCCGTAGCCGTAGTTGTCCCTGTTGAGGTAGATCAGCGTTCCGGCCACCAGGCAGGACAGGAACTCAGCCACCGGGAACGCCAGCCAGACGCCGACCTCCCCGAACAGTCTGGGCAGCAGGATGATCATGATGAGCCTGAACACGAAGTTCCTGGAGGTGGAGAGCACCGCCGCGTACTTGGGCGCTCCCAGCGCCACGAACATCCTCATTGTGAAGATGCATCCCGCGGAGAACATGACTGCGAAGTACTCGATGGTCAGTCCCTCCAGGGTCATAGCGTATATGGGCGACGTCTCCGGGTTCGGTATGAATATGCTTATCAGCGGTTTCTTGAGCAACTGTCCCAGTATCTCCACCGCCACTGTCCCGAAGAACCAGAACCTGAGGTTGTAGCCCAGGATCTTCTTGAGGCGTTTGGGATTCCTGTTGCCGTAGTTGTAAGCAATGATCGGGCCTACGCATCCAGCGTATCCCACGAAGGCGGTGTTGAACATCATCCTCAGGTCGTTGATTATAGAGTTAGCGGCGATTCCGTTTGAACCAAGCATCGAGATCAGGGTGATGTTGGTGACGTAGTTGGTGACGCCGATGGAGACGCTCCCGATGAACTGGGAGAATCCCGCTTTCCAGGCGTTCCATGTGGTCTCTATGAACCTGCCATGCGGTCTGGTGAAATGGATCTCATGCTTCCTCATGGAGTAGAACACGAATCCCAGCAGCATGACAGCGATCTCACCGAAGATGGTTGAGTATGCGGCTCCGTCCGCTCCGAGTTTGAGCCACACTATGAGGATGATGTCAAAGATGATGTTCATGGAACCGTTCAGGATCGAGCTGACCAGACCCATGACAGGCTTTCCGGCCGTGGAGTAGTAACTGGCCATGCATAGCCCCATGAGGTGCGGAGCCGCGTCCGCGTAGATGATGCGCGTGTATGTCAGCGCTATCGGCATCGTCTCCGCGTCAGCTCCGAGAAACGTGAGGATCGGCTGCTCAAAGCTCAGCACCACCGCGGAGAATATCGCTCCGACCACGCCGGCAGAGACCACGACACGGCTGAATATCCTGTTGGCTTCCTCCCTGTCTCCCTCTCCCATCTTGTGAGCTGAGAGCGTGCTCGCTCCTATCGAGAACAGATGTGAGAAGCCCATGAGCAGGGAGTTTATGGGGGCGATTATCTTGATTGCGGCCAGCGCGGTGGGGCCTACATACCGGCTTACGAACAGTCCGTCATCGAGTGTCCTGAACAGCGCCGTGAAGAGGTTCGTCATTATCGCGGGGACACAGAACCAGATAAGCTGCCAGAACGAGAAATCGCGTCCGATCCGGGCGCTCCTTTCGTCATTTCTTGCCATTCAACAGATCTCCATTCTATTTTTCTTCTTATTCTTATTAATATGATAACACAGCAAAGCATCCGTTAACAAACCGCGGCATCGGGTATTACGGTCCTGAAGAGAGCTCCGGCACACAGAAAAACCGCGGGTAAAAACCCGCGGCGGATGATCTGTATTCTGGAGGGATCACATATCGTACTCGCCGATAAGGTTCCTTCCGTCTGTGACGTTGTCGATGGCGCCGGTCATAAGTCCGACCACTTCCTCTTCGTCAGTGTCTTCTTTCTTGAGGGAGGCGATGGTCTCGCCCAGTCTCATGACGGTGATCTCGTTGGCCACCTCGAACACTGTCCTCATGTTGTGGCTGATGAGGATGATGGCGGCTCCCTCGTCGCGGTATCTCTTCATGAGGTCGATGATCTCGCGGCCTTCCTTGACGCCGAGGGCGGCGGTGGGCTCGTCCATAATCAGCACGGAGGGCGCGCCGCCCATGAGGGCCTTGGCGCAGGCGATGGCCTGTCTCTGGCCGCCGGACATGAACATTACCTTGTTGAATATGTTGGGGATGTTGAATCCCATGCGCTCGATCTCAGCCAGTGCGTTGGCCTTCATCTTCTTGAGGTCCAGGACCTTGAGCCACTTGATGGGCTTTTTGTCGATGGTGAGCTCGCGGCCCACATACATGTTCTCGTAGACGTTCATCTTCTCGAACAGGGCCAGCTCCTGGTAGATGGTCTTGATGCCGAGATCCTGGGCTTCCGTGGTGCTGTGGATCTCGACCTTCTCGCCGTTGAAAAGGATATCGCCGGCGTCGCAGGGCTGATAGCCCGAAAGGATCTTGATAAGTGTGGATTTGCCTGCTCCGTTTCCTCCTATCAGAGCGTTGACTTCGCCGCTTCTGGCTCTTACGCATCCGTTGGTAAGAGCTACGACGGCTCCGAAACTCTTCTGGATATGACGCATCTCGAGCAGATAATCACTTTTAGCCACTTTAGTCGTTCCCCTTACAATATCGTTATGCTCAAGATTATATCATCTGACGACTGATAGTCAACGGAATTATCCACTGTGAACGCATTCTCCCATGATCTCTTCTGAAGGCAGAACAGCGCAGCATAAACGCTGCGCTGTTCTCATTTCATTTTCAGTTAAACAATGGAAAGATCATTCTTCCTCTTCCAGTGCGATCTTGACCGCTCTGAGAAT
>JAFYZG010000192.1 GCA_017548825.1 Oscillospiraceae bacterium | reverse complement strand
TGTATCAGTGACGATGCTTTACGGATACGGCCAATGTCGCTTTCTTCCAAGTGTTTTATTTTTCCCGGTCTTAAGATCGCCCTGCGGCCTATTCAGTGATATGCCACATCTCATCCGCTCTCGTAAGCAGGATATCTATAGTTTCTCTGCAGCGCTCCGCGAGCTCAGCGTACTGAGGATCGACCGCGGTGCCGTCCTCATTGATCTCGATCTGATAAGCCAGATCGCCGTCGTTAAGTGACACGCCGTACTCGTATCCCCCGAAGAACTTAGGCCAGATTATCAGGAAATCGGAGAACGGGTCCTCTCCGACTGTGGGCATCCCCACGCTGAGATTTCCTGTGAAGGAGAGATATTCGGGGTATTTGACGCCGTAGTCGAACCTGTCGGCGTCGGTCCATTTGTATCTCGGCACCAGCCATGTGTAGAACGGGTTCTTTTCCATTCCGACGCTGTAGCGGCTGTACTTGAGGAAGCGCCATGTGTACCAGCACGAGTTGATCACCAGGAAGACAATCAGCACGCACAGGATGATCTTTACCGCTTTCTTTCTGCCTGTCTTCATTATATTAACCGTCAAAGATCTGTTCCCGCATCCGTTACCAGATGTAGGGGATGATTCTGTATCTCACTTTCTTCTCGTATTCGGTGTAGCCTTCCAGTTCCTTCTCCAGCACCTTCTCCTCATTCACGGCTCTCACGGCGATCATGGGTATGTAGAGCAGCATTATTATGAAGGAGATGGGAGAATCCAGTATGAGCGCCATGCTCAGGAACAGGAACACGGTGGCTGAGTACATGGGATGACGCACCACGGCGTATAGCCCGGTGTCCACCACCTTCTGTCCTTCCTGCACCTCTATGACTCTGGAGAGATAAGCGTTCTCGCGCAGCACCTCAGCGAACATGATGTATGCGCACAGGAACACCACGCAGCCCGAGATGACCATGGATCTCGGGAACTTCATCCAGCCGAACCTGTGGTTCAATCCCGCGGCAACGAATGCCGCGACGAACATCAGTCCACTCAGCCTGATCACAGTCTTCTGCTCGCCCTGGCTCTCCTTGTTGCGCAGCCTGCTCCTCAGCAGGTCCGGAGCCTTGAGGTACATCACAACTCCCGCGATACACATCGGTATGAAGAGCAGTCCCATGAACAGCCAGCCCTCGCGCCATTTTATGTCCCATGCGGGAAGGAATATCAGCAGTCCGATAAGGATGATGCCGGCTGTGAACTTGACCAGCGCGTCCTTTAGAAGGCCTCTCCTGTCATCCATTTCTCTGTTCCTCTTTTATCTGTTTCTGTGTTCCTGCCAGAACTCCACCGCGTCCTTCAGCCAGTGCTCTGCGTGAGTACCGGTGCAGAGATTCGCGCCGTGAGGGATGCCTTGGAAGACGGTTGTTATGTTGGGAACTCCGGCTTCATCCAGGGCTTTGCCCATCATCCTCGTGTTGTCCGGGTCTACCAGATCGTCGGCGTCGCCGCACCACACGTATGCGGACGGATATGAAGGAGTTATGTTCTTCTCGACGGAGAGCTTCTCTATCATGGAAGGATCTGCGTCCTTGCCGAGAAGGAAGTCCCTTGACTCGGGATGCGTCTTCTCGCCAAGCGTCAGTACGGCGTAGCCCAGCACCACCGTCGCGGGCTTAGGAGCGTCGTAACTATCCAGGCAGTAGCTCGCCGCGAGATGTCCGCCTGCGGAGAATCCCCAGAGCGACCACCCTTCCGTGTCCACTCCCCACTCGTCCGCGTGCGAGAAGATCTCGCCCACAGCTCTCTTTACGTCATCCTGGGGATTGGGATATAAAGCCTCGTCCTTGACTCTGTAGTACAGGACGAACGCGTTATAGCCAAGCTTGTTGATCGCTTCCGCGATGGGCCTTCCCTCTATTGAGTTGGCCACTATCGCGTATGCCCCGCCTGGGCATATCAGAGCGAAGGGATGTTTCTTCCCGTCATTTATCAGGTAATTGACGAGCTCGTACTTGCTGGGTCTCGTGAAGTCGAACATTGTCTCCTTGTCAAAAATGGGTTCCATTACTGTTCCTCCGTATGTCGTTCTGAGGAGAGCTCCACCCATGCACAGCGGAATCCCGCCGCCAGGGCTACTCTCTGGGATGCGATATGTGAGAAAGACGTGCCGTAGAACGGCAGATATCCGTCCTGAAGTACCAGGTTCTTGAGTACGGTGACAAGTCTCACCGCTATGCCTTTGTTTCTGTATTCCGGCAGCACGTTGATGCCGATCTGTCTCATGGTCGGGCTGTCGGCGCTGGCTCCCGCCATGCCGACTATCTCTCCGCCCACGACAGCCGCGGCTCCTATGACATCCGGGGCCTCCTCTGCGAAGACGTATGCCTCGTCCCACCGTTCGTCTCCTCTGAACCTCTCTATCTCCTCCTGATGGAAGATCATTATCTGCATGCCGTCGTCCGGCAGGAAACTGAGCTCATCCGATATGAAGAACGGATGAGCCATTTTTATCTTGTATCCCTTTCCGTTGAGCTGAGTCTCCAGCTCCTTGAGATTCCCGAACTCAAAGAACCACTCGGATCCTGTGTCAGCGTATTTCTGACGGCGGCTGCCATGCTGGGCTTTTCGCTGTCGACGCAGTATTGGCACTTGCTGCTGATTGCGGTGCCGTACGGCCTTGGCGCGGGCGCCATTGACGCCGCCATCAACAATTACGTCGCGCTGTA
>JAFYZG010000191.1 GCA_017548825.1 Oscillospiraceae bacterium | reverse complement strand
ATGCATCTTCTTCCTATATGCCTGTTCTGGTACTCTCTGCATATCACTATGGCGATCTCGGCGTTGTCTCTCAGGGACAGGTCTCCTACCAGTTTTCCGTTGTACCTGATGTACCAGCAGTCTCCGTGAGTGCTCAGATAGTTGTACATCCTCCTGAGCATGTCAAGATCGTATTCCAGTTCGATATTGTCCACCTGTCTGCACAGTTGCTTGTCCTGATACCATCTCAGTGTTATATCTTCCGCAGGATAGTAAGGAACGAGCTCGATCTCGTCATCGATCCTTATGATCTCATCCGACCAGTTCTCCCTGCGGACCTGCGGGTAAAGCATGCAGAGCGCAAGATACTCCCTCTGATAGATGCCTCTCCTGACTTCGTCGGTACCCTCGTAGTCGGCGTGCCTTGAAAGGATATCCGCGATCTCATTGAGATCCACCCATCTCGGTACCAGTCCGATCCGCTTTTCCGTCTCGGTGAGCTTCCTTTCGGTGATTCCGGTAACTTCTGCGGGATAGTAGTAGCTTATATAACGCCAGTCTTCATAGTACTCGTCTAACTGAAGCGCGCATTCCGAGAGGCTTAGGACAGTCCCTGTCTCTTCCGCCGCTTCTCTCAGGCAGCACTGCGCCGGGTCTTCTCCTTCTTCTATACCGCCTCCGGGGATCATCCAGCGGTCCTTTTCCGCTTCGTAGGACATCAGGATCTTTCCGCCTCTGAGCACGACGGCTCTGCAGGCGGTCCTGACGTTGTCATAATGACCGAGATAGTTTTTTCCGAATATGGAGCGGGTCTTCACCGGTGGATTCTTCCTTATATCAGATGCTGGTGTTATCATTGAATCACAGGAAAGAATGATAACATTTCTGCGAGGTGTTAACAATGATCAAAAACAAATATGTGGCTTTCGTGGTATTCGTGGTCCTGTTCCTCGTGATCTGGAACGCTCTTCAGTATTTCATGGGTCATTTCGAGAACGGCTACAGTGTGAGCGACAATATAGTCTTCCCTCTGACCGTTGCGGTCGTCTGCGCATATATAACCTATCTCAGGCCCGGCAACAAGTTCGACCAGATAGAACAGCAGCAGCAAGAGGAAAAGAAAGACAATGAGTAAAGGCAGGAAGATCCTTTTATTTCTTGCCGTGTTCCTGATCCTTGTACTTCTGGTGCCCTTCAGGTACGAGATATACAGAGACGGAGGAACCAGGGAATACAGAGCTCTTCTCTACAAGGTAGTCGTCTGGAACCGTCTCGTGGAAGACGACATATACTGCGGGACCGACGTCTACTTCTTCCCGGACAACTTCAGGTCCATAGACGATCTGTGGAGCGAAAAAGGGATAGACTGACATATGCATGGCACGGAATCCAGCATTCCGTGCTGTTTTCTTTTACTCGATATTCTTAAGTCCGTCATACAGTTCATTGAAGGACTTCTGTCTGCCGCATCTTCCGTAGGACAGTTCCCTGTCATCGCCGGATTCGAGAAGGAAGCACTTCGTCAGCTCCTCCACAGTCTGCTCGAGGGCAGTGAAGAACTGACTGTACGCGAAATCATACGCTGGAGTGTTCTCTTTGAAGTTGGATACTATCAGAGATTCGGTGACCTGGTCCAGAGGATACATCTTGATGTGCATGAGCTCGTGCACGATGACCTCTTCCAGGTTCTCCTGTTTGGGATCCGCGGCATTGATCAGGAGGATCGCCTTGCGGTCGTCGCAGTCTATTCTGAAATCACCGGTCTTCTTCCAGCCGGGATCCTCCACGAACTCCAGTTTAACGTCCCAGGCGGGCGTTATCCTGAGCTTTCTGACATATTTCTCGAACAGCTGCTTTACGGCTTCCCTGTCCATCTTTTCTCTCCCTTTTATACAAAAGCCCATCATGCCTGCTCGGCAATCTGAACAAAATATCGGTCATTTGCTGCTGTGTTTTTCTACTGCCGGATAACGGTTTGAACACTGCTGTCAATTATACTGTATAGAATACTAAAAGTATCGATTTTATCCCGCTTTTTATCTGTCTGTTTCGTCAATAGACTTGATTCCCGCCCTGCTCCTATAATTTAAGTAGTTTTAGGAGGGCCTGCTTATGCCTGTATCTGACAAGCACAAGAGAATCAGCACCCCGCAGCTTTTTACAGGAGTAATCTGCGCTGTTCTGGACCTCCGAATTAAAAACTCAATACTGATCTTTTACCCGGAACGCAGAGCGTAGTATACGCATAGCCGTCCGGGTCTTTTTATTTCCGCACACGGAGGAAAGACAATGAAACTCGACCGTACATCATATCAGATCAATATCGCGGGCCTTGTAAGGGATCTTCCCATAGTACAGGTCGCGGATAATCTCGCCATCGCCAGCTTCGTGATGCTGGGCGACGCTCAGCTCTGCACCAGGGCCGCCGAAGTCCTCAAGGAGAAGCTTCCCGAGTGCGACTATCTCATCACCGCCGAGGCTAAGGGAATCCCGCTCGTGCAGGAACTGGCCCGCATGATGGGAATGGACAGGTTCTTCGTAGCGAGAAAGAGCATCAAGCCCTATATGCTCAACCCCTTCGT
>JAFYZG010000190.1 GCA_017548825.1 Oscillospiraceae bacterium | reverse complement strand
GACCAAGGAGGATTCCCTCTACTACAGCGAGAGCGCCATGAACCACGCGATGTGCATCACCGGCGTGACATTCGACGAGAACGGAAAGCCCGCAAAGTGGAAGATCGAGAACAGCTGGGGCGGAGAGACCGGCAACAAGGGATACTTCCTCGCTTCCGCGGAGTGGTTCGACACATATGTCTTCCAGGCAGTGGTAAACAAGAAATACCTGCCTGATGAGATCTTGAAGTGCCTCGATAAAGAACCCCATGAACTCAATCCCTGGGATCCCATGGGAACCCTCGCAGACTGAAAGGAATAAGGATATGCGCATCTCAGATCAAAGCTTCCTCATTCAGGATGTACCGTCTCTGAAAGACCTGAAGCAGAAGGTGGTCTCCTACAGAGAACAGGAGAAGATCCACAACAAATGGCTCAAGGAGAGGCTGGATACAATCATGCCCAAGGTCATGAAGGAATCCGGACTGGATATGTGGGTCATCGCATTCAATGAATACAACGAGGACCCGCTGTACAGAACTCTGCTTCCCAAACACTTCTTTACCGGAAGAAGGACCATGTGCCTGGTCTTCGTAATGAAGGACGGTGAGCTCAAGAGACTGGCTCTCACCCGCCCCAGGATCGGTATCGACGGGTATTACGAGCTGGAATGGATCAATCAGAAAGGCTCCAACTGGGCAATACCGGAAGATTATCCCTATCCCCCCGAGACTCAATGGGAATGTCTGAACAGAGTGGTCAACCAGTACGATCCAAAGACCATCGGACTCAACTACTCGGACGATTTCGCGTTCGGTGACGGACTCAGCTATTCCCTTGCAAAGAAGATCATCGGGGCTCTCGACGAGAAATACAGGGACAGGATCGTATCGGCGCAGTACGCGGCCGTAAAGTGGCTTGAGACCAGATCCGACAGCGAGCTGGCCGCATACAACGGCATAATGCAGATACAGCACACGATGATCGCTGAAGCATTCTCCTCCAAGGTCATCACTCCCGGCGTCACCACCAGCGCGGACGTCAAATACTGGATGATGCAGTCCATAATCGACATGGGACTGGAGCCCTGGTTCGACTATGAATGCACCATCATCAGGAAAGACGTCGGCTTTGTCAGCGGCGATGATGAAGTCATAATGCCCGGCGACTGCCTGAGGTGCGACGTGGGATTCAGGTATCTGGATCTCTGCACCGATACGCAGGAGATGGCTTATGTTCTCAGACCCGGAGAGACTGACGCGCCGGATTATCTCAAGAAGGCTCTGGCTCAGGTCAACAGGTTCCAGGACATCGTCCTGGAGAACTTCGAGGTCGGACGCACCGGAAATGAGATACTTGCAGCCTCCAGAAAACAGGCAATTGATGAAGGACTTAAGCCCAGTCTCTACTCCCATCCGATCGGATTCCACGGACATGCGGCAGGACCCACCATCGGACTGGTCGATGCGCAGAACGGCGTGCCTGTCAGAGGCGACTATGCAGTCTCCGATCACACCTGTTATTCGCTGGAGCTCAACTGCACTGTTGAGATCCCGGAGTGGAACATCACCACCATGTGGGGATATGAGAGCGACATATCTGTCGCCGACGGACAGATCGAGTTCCTTGCCGGAAGGCAGACGGGATATCATCTTATCAAGTGAGTCAGTTCCCTTTCGAACATAAAAAGATCCCGGATCCTTAAAGCTGAGCGCTTTGGGATCCGGGATTTCCGTTTATAAGGTTTTTTCTTCTCAGACTTCCGATATGAGCCCGAGTTTCTCGAGGGTGTCAACGAAAAGAAGCACCAGTTCCTTCCTGTCGGTGCAGGAATCCAGGGATACTTCGCGCACGATCTCTCCGAGAGTCCTCTTACCGTCGATGTAGTAGACGACGTTGGACTCGACTTCGTACATGGCGAACCTGTCACCGCCTTTCAGCTTCTCGTTAAAGGCGTCAAGTATTTCCCCTTTACCCAGTGCTCTGTAGTCATCAAGGCCCTGGATGGGTCCCACGAAGTTGCGCTTGTAGACGGTATCGAGTTCGCAGCATGTCACGAAGCTGTCGTTGATGCCGTATGTCCTGAACCAGCTGTCAAACATCGTGCTGACGTTAGCTTCTTCCGCTGACGTGTCCGCTCCTTCCACGAGCCTGCCGGCGGTCTTGAGGCTGTCGAGATAGTATCTCTTGTACTTGAACATCTTTGAGCCGAACATATCCCTGTCGATCTTTCCGTTGAGGAAAGCAGCAGCGAGTTTGGTCTTCTCGTCCACGATGTTCTTCTCAAGCTCCTCGAAGAGGAACGGCAGATCCTCCGCCTTGAGGTTCGCCAGGTTATACGCGAAATTTAACGCGGTCAGGCAGGAGAACTTCAGGACTTCGGGATCTATAACGTCCAGCGTATCGGTGGCGGTGTGATAGTTGAGGTCCGGCCACTGTCCCAGCATGCAGCACGGGATATTGATGCTCGGGTCGGCATAGATTATGTGGTCGCTGCCGCCGCTGAAGGAATCAACTCTGTGGTTTGTGAGAGCCACGGGATCGTTGCCGAGGCTGAAAGCCTCTTTTCCCGCTTCGCCCATGGCGTATGTGGCGAGCTCGTTGATGAGGTTGGGCGTAGACCAGGGGTTCTTGGTAAGGGTGATGGGGCCGTAGAATCTGGTCTGCTTTCCGCCGACCATGTCGAGGTTCATGGCGCCGAGGGCCTTGTCATAATCGGGGTGCGTGGCAAGATAGGGATAGGTTCCCATCATCTCGGGCATGAGTATGAGCTTGATGGTGTGCTGCGGTTTCTCGATCTTCCCTTCTTTTATGAGGGTATTCATGACGTTCATCGCTTCGATGGTGGCGCTGACGCCGGAGGCGTTGTCGTTGCAGGAGGATCTCGGGTGGCAGAGATGCGCAGCGAGGTAGACGACCTTGTCGTCCTTGCCTTCTATGGTGACTTCAACGTCCTGGATGTGGCCGTCATACAGTTCGGAATCGATAAAAGGCCTGACCTGCAGGTAGCCTCCGTCCTTCTCGAACTTCTCCTTGCACAATTTGGCGAGGGCATCGCCCTGGGCTGGAGAGAGCACGAAACCGCGGGCTTCCGGCTCACCGGGGATGTGCCTGTGCCAGTAGGAGGTGTATGTCATGGAGTGATAGAGATCGGAACGCTTGCGGTTCGCTGTCTCCATTACGAAGTCGGTCACCAGACCGAGAGCACCGCGCTTGTAGATCCAGCTGGTGGTGTTGAGCTGATATCTGCTGAAGACCCACTTGCCTTCCAGATCCAGTCCCTCATAGTTCTCCTCCTGGGGACCCTTGTCAAGCATGACCAGATCCACCGGATCGTTCCTTCTGTCGATGGGATAGCTCTTCTGCACCACATGGATGTGATCCGCGGAGAAATCGGCGAGCCTCATCTCCGGCTCCACCAGATCAAGGGTGGCAGCCTTTATGGACCATTCCTGGAACATCTTGCACTGCAGATACCAGGTATCCGGCGTGGAGATATAATCGATGAGCTGCGCGTCAAGTCCGTATTTTTTGCAGATCTTGGTCACATGCTCTGCGGCCTCCCTGAACATGGGAGAAGCCTGGATGCGGTGGAAGTTGGATACTTCCTTGACCACATTGAGTAGCCTCTTGGGGCTCACGTACTCCTTGAAAATCTTGCTGTCCTGCATGTTTGCTCCTTTATGTATTTGTTGATTGTTTGCGTATATAAACATCAGATGACGAAATCGCCCTCGTCCATGATGACGACCTCTTGGCCGTCATATGTGGTTCCTACGACATGCATGTCAAGAGTTCCGATCATGAAGTCGTTGTGGCTCACAGCGTAGTTGACGCCCATGGCCATGAGCTCTTCCTGAGTCATGTTGGCACTGCCCTTGATGTTGGACGGGAAACTGGAACCGAATGCCAGGTGGCTGGCAGCGTTCTCATCGATGAGTCCGTTGAAGTAAACGCGGTTCAGCTTGGTGATGGCGCTCTGTCTGGATACGAGAGCTACCTCTCCGAGCCTTCTGGTGTTCTCGTCAGTGAAGAGCTGCTTTCTGAGAACTTCCGCTCCTTCGCTGGCTCCGCAGTCGACCGCGAGACCGTTCTCGAACCTGATCCAGAAATCCTTTACCATCTTTCCGGACATGGTGAGAGGTCTGGAGGCATAGGCAATGCCATTGGTCGTGAAGCGGTTGGGCACGGAGAAGACTTCCTCCGTGGGCATGTTCGCTACATAGGGAGCCCTTACCCTCTCCTCGCCCATAGTGCCTGCGGAGGTCCAGGTGTGATCCTTGACCAGATCCATGCTGATGTCTGTTCCGAGGCCGGTGGTGATGTGTACGCTCTTGAAGTTGAAGTCATTGAGCTTGTTGGACCACACCGCCAGTCTGTCGCAGTGATCCTTCCAGGCCTGAACAGGATCGTCCTGATCCACGCGCATCATGATGGCGATATCCTCTTCCAGACGCTCCAGAGCGGCATCCTCATCGAGTTCGGGATATACCTTCTTTGCCCAGTCCTTGTTGGCGACGCAGGTGCCTGTCCACTGGAGAGTTCCTTCATAGATGTACTTCCTGATGACGTTCCTCACGTCGTTGCTCGCGAGAGCAAGAGCTACGGATTTCTCCTGCTCGACATCGCTCATAAGGTCGGGATGGGATCCCATGAGCCCCATCTGCACGCCGTTGCCGTCTCTGAGGTAGTAGTCGATCTGCTCCTTCTTGTAGTCCGGCACGTTCCTGAGCGTCTCAGCAGTGGCATATTTAGCCCTGAGATGGTCGATCTCGCTGTCGTTGAGGATGACGACGACATCCTTTGCGCCGTTTTCAAAGGCGACTTTTGTCACCTCTCTGGTCAGTTCGAGATGCTCCGGATCCGCCTGAAGGACAAGCGTCTGCCCCGGCTGGATGTTGATTCCGACCTTGACCAGTACCTGCGCGGTCTTTTCAATGTACGCTCTTTTCATTTCTGATCCTTTCGCTTTATATGATGTTTTTTTGCTTAACTTATCAAACAAAAAGGACGGCCTGTTTTCCCTGCTGGTCCGGCGATCAGCCCTTTTAAAGAAAAACACGTCCTCCTTATCCTTTGAAAACTCTTTATATAGGTCGCGCGGCAGATTTGACTGCCGCGCGATTCAACGCCACTACAGTAGACGTTTTAACCTATCATTCCCTATCGATTACGCGGGAACCTTTACATACCAGAACAGGAAGTTGGCCTGCGGGGAGGTCGGTGTTCCGGTGATGCCGTCGCCTACCAGATATCCGGAGCCGTATCCGAACAGCGGGTTGGTGTAGCACATCTCCTCGATGTAGTAATTCTCGATCTCATGGAGCAGTGTGAATCTTTCGGTCTGATCCATGATGGTCTTGGACTTGGCGATCTCTTCGTTGACATGATCGTCGCCGGCGGACTTCACTGTTGCGAACTCGTTGTTGAACAGCTCGATGAAGCAGGCGGGATCCATGTAGTCGGCTGAGAACGCGTTGCGGCAGATCTCGAACTGGCCGTTGCTTCTGTCTGAGAAGAACGTACGGAGCTCGGAGGTCTTCTGAACGATCTTGATGCCGATCTTCTTGTACTCGGATGTAAGGACATCAGCGACCGTGGTATGCATCGTGGAGGCGTTGTAGCTGTATTCCAGCGTTAGAACGTATCCGTCAGAATCGGGCTTGTCATATCCTGCTTCCGCAAGAAGAGCCTTGGCCTCGTCATAATCGAGGTATACAAGGTGTCCGGCCTCATCATTCCAGTCGCCGTTAAGTCCGGGCATTCCGTCCGGGATGAATGAGTACAGAGGATAATAAGCATCTCCTGCGCCCATGGCTTCGCAGATCTTCTCTCTGTCGACGCCAAGCTGCAGAGCGCGGCGGACTCTCCTGTCGTGGAGGGCTTCGCAGTCGCCGTAGCAGTTGATGCCGGTGTAGTAGTTGATAGCACCGGAGGTCCTGAAGGTGTCAGTGCCGGCAAACAACTCGCTGCAGACAGTCGCGTCGACCGCTGTCGCGAAGTCGATCTCGCCTCTCTGGAACTGGATCAGCTGAGCGTCCATATCCTCGACGACGACACCGACGAGATGCTGTGTGGTGACATTGTCAGCATCCCAGAAGTACTCGTTCTTTTCCATCTCGAACCTGTCGGCTTTGTCGATATAGGTGAGGTGGTATGGTCCGTTTGTGGGAACATCGGCGCTGTTGGCCCATGTGACCTCTCCGTCAACGGCATAATCGGATCTTACGGGCTTGTAAATGTCGTTTGCAAGCATGCTGATGAAATACGGGCACGGTTTCTCCAGAGTGTACTCCAGTGTCTCATCATCGATAGCTCTGCAGCCTACATCGTCCCTGTCATGTGAACTGACGCCGCCATCAACATATTTCATGGCGTTCTTGATCCAGGGGCACATGATATCGGTCTTGTAGCCTGCGTCTGCAGGGGCAACCGACAGGGTGTGCTTCAGGCCGTTTACGAAGTCCTGAGCAACGACTTTCTGTCCGTCGCTCCAATAGTTCTCTTTGAGTTTGAATGTATAGGTGAGACCGTCTTCCGAGACTTCCCAGTCAGGAAGTACAGAGTCGGGAACCATGCTGCCGTCTTCTCCGATATGGAAGAGACCGTACTGGATCTGGGATGTTACCAGACCTGTGACGGAGTCTCCGGAGTTGGCCGGGTCCATGGAGCTGGGCTCACCGCCGATCGCGAAGGTGAAGGTATCTTTGTACTTGGGGGTGTCGTCTCCGCCACCGCCGTCATCACCGCCGGGAGTCGGCTCGGGGTTAGTCTTTCCGCCGCATCCTACCAGCGAGAAGACCATCAGCACTGCCAGAAGTGCTACGAGGAATCTCTTGAGATTCTTTTTCATTAATGTTGTTTCCTCCTTCATTTTTCGTATAAGAAACACCATACTGTGCGTTCCCCGACCTTTACGGGTTCGGGAACCTGGTTGCGGCAGCGTTCCGTAGCCTTGGAGCACCTGGTGCAGAACGGACATCCCTTCGGAGGATTGATCGGACTTGGGATCTCGCCCTCCAGGACTATTCTGCTCTTGCTCTTGGCAGTATCAGGATCAGGTACGGGGATCGCTGACAAGAGTGCCTGGGTATAAGGATGGAGCGGTCTGTAGTATACGTCGTTTGACGGCCCCAGCTCCACGATATGACCCAGATACATTACTCCGATCTCATCGGAAATGTACTTGACCATGCTCAGATCGTGAGCAATGAACAAATATGATAATCCCATCTCCTCCTG
>JAFYZG010000189.1 GCA_017548825.1 Oscillospiraceae bacterium | reverse complement strand
GTGGAAGCAAATGACGTCGACCAGATCGTTTGATGATCTCAGATGATCCACGTTCTCGTGTCCGACCGTCATGCATCCTTCCGGGTCAGCTTTTCTCACGATCGAGCACAGACGTCTTACATATTTCTCCAGCTCGGCGAATCTTCTCTCGTATTCCTCTCTGGAAATCTCCTTTGCCGTGTTCATATAATCGTTGCACATCGGTTCATTGATGACATCCCACATGAGGATGTACGGCTCGTCCCTGAAGCGGGAGATGAACGCGGAAGCATACTTTTCCGCACGCTCATACCACTCTTCGGAAGGTTCTGTGTACTCGTGGATGTAGTTTCCGTTGAACAGTATCGGCATCGAGCTCAGTCCGAACTTCCAGCAGGTGCTCATGAAGTTCTCAAGCATATCGAAATACCCGTCAGGGTCCTTCTCGTAGCTTTCCATGTTCATCCAGAAGCGCGTGCTGTTTATGGTCAGTCTTCTGGCATATGAAAGGTGCCTCTCAAGCGTCTCCTGATCTTTTGCCTCACCGGGGTTGTAGCACACCCCTCTGATATGGCTGTAGTCCTGCAGCGGTCTCATATTATCTCCTCCAGACAGATTCGAACATCGGGATCATTTCTTACATGTGAATTATACCATGCCCTTTCCTTTCTCAGCTCCCGTATGTTCAGGTCCGGTCATTTTCACACGGCAAATATTACATTCAGGATTTTTATAAGATATAATTACATTAAGGCAAACCACTTTTCAGAAAGTTGGTGTCTGATGTACAAGGTCCATGAGATCGTTGCATACAGCTCACAGGGAATATGTGAGATCACGGAGATCTGTCAGCGCGACATCGCTGGCAGCGTCATGGACTACTATGTCATGAAACCTTTATACGACAGCAGATCGACCGTCTTTGTTCCGGTCTCCAATGAAAAACTCGTCTCCCGCATCAGAAGGACGATGACCGCGGATGAAGCGTCCGCTCTGCTGGAGAACATAAACTCGGGAGATATCATCTGGGTAGACAACGATACCAAACGCCGGGATCTTTATCAGTCGATACTCACAGAGGGAGATCCTGCCATGCTGGCCTCTCTCTTCCGTACTCTCATCCTCAGAAAAAGAACTCTGGAGGAGTGTTCCAGAAAACTGAGAAGCACCGATGAGACATGTATGAGGGCTGCCGAGAAACTCATTACAAGAGAATGCTCCTACGCATCCGGCGAAGATCACGAAGAACTGACAAAGAGACTGAATGCCATGATCGAGGGACCGGCTGTCTGACAACAGCCCCTGTAAGACCGCGCACTGCATCCGGCAGTGCGTTTTTTATACTCAAAAAGTACAGATACCGGTCTCTGTATTGACATCACACTACAGGATGATATACTTGTAATGAAACATATGAACAATTATTCATATGAAAGGACAACTGTATATGGAACTCGAGAAAAACAACTATATAACGGAGCCGGGAGATATCGAAAAACTCAAGCAGGACCTTCCGGAGGATGAGATCCTCTATGATCTGTCTGAGCTGTTCCGTGTTTTCGGCGACACCACCAGGATAAAGATCCTTTACACCCTGTTTGAAAGCGAGCTGTGCGTCAACGATATCGCTCAGCTTCTGGGAATGACCCAGAGTTCCGTCAGTCATCAGCTGAGGATACTCAAGACTGCGAAACTCGTCAAATTCAAACGGGACGGCAAACAGATGATCTACTCCCTGGATGACGACCATGTCAGAAGCATCATCGCTCTCGGTCTCGAGCACACAGAAGAATAAGACTATAACAGAAATGAGGATAGACAAATGACAAAGAAGATCAGGATTGAAGTCGACTGCGCAGCCTGCGCCGCCAAGGTGGAGGAAGCCATGCGCTCCGTCCCCGGAGTTGATTCGGTGTCTGTCAGTTTCATGACCCAGAAGATGTCTCTTGAAGCAGACAGCAACCTCTTCCCAGGCATACTGAACGACTGCCTTAAGGCTGCGAGAAAAGTTGAACCTGATTTCGAGATGGAATTCTGATAACGACGGTTTAAAAGAATGACCAAAAAGGAAAAGAAAAGACTGAACAGCATAATCATCTGCACGGTCCTTATGCTCGCTGCCCTGCTTCTGGAAAAGATGAGCTCCGTTCCTCAGTGGGCATCGATATGCGTGTTCCTGTTCGCATACCTGGCTGCAGGCGCAGATGTGCTTCTCAAGGCTTTCTCAGGGATTAGATCCGGAGAGATATTCGATGAGAACTTCCTTATGGCGGTGGCTACTGTCGGAGCTATCCTGCTGGGAGATCACAGAGAAGCCGTATCGGTCATGCTTTTTTATCAGATAGGTGAACTGTTCCAGTCCCTCGCTGTCAGCAGAAGCAGGAAAAACATCACTGAGCTGATGGATATCAGACCCGACACCGCGAATCTCGAGACAGAGGACGGCATTCTTACGTTAGACCCTGAAGAAGTTGCCGAAGGCTCCGTGATCATCGTCCGTACGGGGGAAAAGATCCCTATCGACGGTACGGTGATAGAAGGCTCCGGCGTGCTGAATACCGCTGCGCTGACAGGTGAATCGAAGCCGAGGTCTGTCTCGGAAGGAGACGCCGTGATAAGCGGTTGCGTCAATAACGGGTCCCTCCTGCGGATCCGCACGACGAAGACCTTTTCAGATTCAACAGTCTCGAAGATCCTGGATCTCGTGGAGAACTCAAGTCTCAAGAAAGCCCGCTCGGAGGCGTTCATCACCAGATTCGCAAGATACTACACTCCTGCAGTTTGTATCTCTGCCCTACTGCTGGCCGTGATCCCGTCACTGGTGACCGGGGACTGGAGAACATGGATCCACCGCGCACTGACCTTCCTCGTCATCAGCTGTCCGTGCGCGCTGCTGCTCAGCATTCCTCTTGCTTTCTTCGGTTCCATCGGTGGCGCCTCCAGATCCGGGATACTGATAAAAGGCGGCACGGATGTCGAATCTATCTCAGCGATCGGTACAGTGGTCCTTGACAAGACCGGCACGCTCACGGAAGGCAGTTTCAGCGTTTCCGGACTGTATCCCGCAGACGGGATATCG
>JAFYZG010000188.1 GCA_017548825.1 Oscillospiraceae bacterium | reverse complement strand
GACAAGTATTATGAACGTGCTCAGAAGTACTTCCCGAACGGTTCCTGCGGCGTCGTCAGTTTCGGTGTCAAAGGGGGAAGAAAAGCCGCTGAGGTATTTATGGCGAACCTCAAACTGGCCATCCTGGAAACTCATGTCGCCGACTCCAGGACCAGCTGCCTGCATCCCGCAAGCACGACCCACAGACAGATGAACGACGAAGAGCTCGTTGCTGCGGGAGTACTTCCGGACCAGGTCAGATTCTCCTGCGGTATCGAATCCGCCGATGACATCATCGCCGATATCAGGCAGGCTCTGGAAGCAGCAAGGGAGGCCTGACTGTAATGCCGATAAAGATCTCGCGCGATCTTCCCGCATTTGATACCCTGACCAACGAAAACATATTCGTGATGGACCTCGACAGGGCCACCACCCAGAGGATACGTCCTCTCAAGATCGTCATCCTCAACCTTATGCCCACAAAGATAGAGACCGAGACACAGCTGCTGCGCATGCTGGGAAACTCTCCCCTGCAGGTCGAGATCGAACTTATACAGACCGCGACACACACTGCGAAGAACACTTCCTCCGAGCACATGTCCACCTTTTACAGGACCATCGATGATATAAGGGATCAGAACTTCGACGGCATGGTGATCACCGGAGCTCCGGTCGAACATCTGGAATTTGAAGAAGTGGAATACTGGGACGAGCTATGCGACATCATGGAATGGACCAAGTCCCATGTATTCAGCACTTTCCATATCTGCTGGGGCGCACAGGCAGGCCTTTACCACCATTACGGCATCGGTAAGCACACGCTTCCGGAAAAACTGTTCGGTGTGTTCCCGCACTCATCGGAAGTCAGGAACAGCAGACTGTTCAGAGGGATGGACGACGTGTTCATGGCTCCTCACTCCAGACACACGACCGTTCTGAGGGAAGAGATCGAAGCATGCCCCTCTCTGACGATAGAGGCCTCTTCTCCACAGGCCGGCGTCTACGCAGTCACCGCCATGGAGGGAAGGCAGATATTCATCTTCGGGCACAGCGAGTACGACCGCGGGACTCTTGAGAAAGAATATCTCAGAGATAAGAACGCGGGCCTTCCGATAAAGCCGCCTCTCAACTACTATCCCGATGACGACGACACCCGTCTGCCGAACATGACCTGGAGATCCCATGCCAGTCTAATATACGCAAACTGGCTCAACTACTATGTGTATCAGGAGACGCCGTACGATCTGTCAGACGTCAACAATATGTGAAATCAAAAAGGATCACAGACCGCACAGTCTGTGATCCTTTTCTATGTCCAAGAAAAACGCCTCACCGATCAACGGATGAGGCATTTTCTTTATATGGCGGAGAGTGTGGGATTCGAACCCACGTGACGTTGCCGTCAAACGGTTTTCAAGACCGCCTCGTTATGACCGCTTCGATAACTCTCCAAATGTTTCGGGCGGCAACTGTCCGCGCCGCCCGCTTATTGTACTATTTTTGCTTTTTCTTGGCAAGCGCCGGGAGTATCCGGCGAAGCCCTGTCTTTTTCACGTTGTATAGTCAACGACTGATATCTCTTTGCCGTCTCTGATATAGACCCTCTCCACTCTCCTGGAGACTCCGCAGAGTATCTCATAGTTGATGGTCCCCGCAAGGGCTGCGACGTTGTCAACGCTGATTGGGCTGTTCTCGCCGAAGAGGATCACCTGATCCCCTTCATGAACGTCCACGGATGAGACATCCAGCATCATCTGATCCATGCAGATGTTGCCTATGATCGGCACCACCGTGTCATTCACATAGGCGTAGCCCCTGTTGGAGAGAACTCTCGGATAGCCGTCCGCATACCCTACTGCGACTGTCGCCACCTTCATGTCCGCATCACAGCGGAACTTTCTTCCGTATCCCACTGTCTCACCGGGATGCACATCCTTTACCAGAGAGATCGTCGTCTTGAGCGTCATGACCGGCCTGAGATCGACCTCTTCCAGAGGTTTTCCGTTAGGCGAGCAGCCGTAGAGCACGATCCCCGGTCTGACCATCGTATGGTGATAGGAAGTGATGAAGATCATAGCGGCAGAATTGCAGCAGTGGACTCTCTCAAAATCTATTCCCTTCTTCTGCAGTTCCCAGATGACATCGGAAAATCTGTCATGCTGAAGCTGAGTGAACTCACGGGAGCTCTGAGTATCCTCGTCCGCGACTGCAAAATGAGTGAAAATGCCGGTCGCGTTCAGACCCGGAAGATATACAGCACGCTCTATCTCCGATACGCATTCGTCAAGGTCCGCGGCGCAGAAGCCTATCCTGCTCATTCCCGTGTCGACTTTTATATGTACATTGACTGTTACGTCCGCCTTGACGGCTGCCTCGCTGAGTTCCTTAGCGTAGTCCGCTCCGAGCACCGTCTGCGTGACGCCCATCTCGAACAGGTCTACGGCGTTTTCTGTGGGAGTGTATCCCAGGATCAGTATTGGCTTGGAGATGTTGGCCCTGCGCAGTCTCTTCGCTTCCATAAGGTTCGATACCGCGAACCAGTCAGCGAAATCCGATATCGCATTCGCCACCTCGACGTCCCCGTGTCCGTAGGCGTCGGCCTTGATCACAGCCATCAGAGCCACTCCGTCCTTGAGCATTCCTTTGAGCTGTTCGCAATTATGTCTGAGATTGTCCAGATTTATCTCCGCCCAGGTCCTCTTCAGTTTTTCCACGGATCTACCCCCATCAGCTAATCTTTTTACAGATCGATCTTCCGATACGAGCCTCTCCCGAAAGAGAGATATTATACATAATATTATAGCCTATACTCTGTTCCATTTCAGCAAAAAGAGCCCCGTGCGGCACTGTAGCGGGCAAATATCCTTCCGGCGGCATTCCCGTACCCCGCTCTTTTTTGCACAAAAATAGATTCTCATTTTTGTTATGCACAATTCACATAATTGTTGATAATTGTCGGCTGTTTTATTGTAGAATATATGTAGAACCTGAGAAGGAGGTTATCCAAATGAAGGTCAAAACATCAGGCCATGGTCTGAATCTGAGACAAAGCTTCATCGACAATGCGAACAAGCGTCTCCAGAAGTTCGACAGATTCTTCAATGAAGAAGCTGACGCCGCGGTAAACGTGGATCTGGAAAAAGACCGCTATACCGTCGAGATCACCGTCAAGAGCCGCGGATTCTTCTACCGCACAGAACGTACTTCGACGGATCTTGATTCCGCATTCCGTGAAGCAGTGGACCTCATGATGAGGCAGATCGTCAAGAACAAGAGCAAACTCGGAAACAGAGTCAAAGTCAAGGAAGTCGAACTCGCCGGCGAGGAACTGGATCTTACTGCTCCGGACGAAACGGAAGAAGAGCAGGAATATCACATCGCCAGAGAGAAACGGTTCGTGATCGAGCCGATGAGCGAGCAGGAAGCGATCCTTCAGATGAACATGCTGGGACACACGTTCTTCATGTTCCGCAACGCGGACACGAACGAGCTCAACATCGTCTACCGCCGTCATGACGATTCTTACGGCTTGCTAGTTCCCGTTAACTGATATACAATTAGCACACCGGCGCCGCGAACCGCGCGGCGCCTTTCTTTTATCTTTCGGAGCTCATATGTATAGACTGGTTGCTACGTGCGGTTTTGGCTTGGAGTCTGTTCTGGCCTATGAGATAAGGCATCTGGGTTTTGAGGAAGTCGAGGTCCATGACGGACGTATCTTCTTTGACGCGGATGAATACGGCATAGCCAGAGCCAATATCTGGCTGCGGACTGCAGAAAGGGTGCTGATCGTTCTGGACGAGTATCCAGCGCCTGATTTCGATGCCCTGTACGACGGCGCATTCTCGACAGACTGGTCTTCTGTCCTGTCATCCAAAGATGCTTTTCCGGTCAAAGGCTACAGTCTCAACAGCAGGCTGACCAGCATTCCGGCGTGTCAGTCCGTACTGAAAAAAGCTATTGTCGAAAAAATGAAGGTACAGTACTCGACGCAGTTCCTGCCGGAACGCGGGATAGAGAAAAAGATACGCTTCTCAATAGTCAAGGACACCTGCACTCTGATGCTGGACACTTCCGGCGACGGCCTGCACAAGAGAGGCTACCGCCCGCTTCTCAACGAAGCGCCGATCAGGGAGACTCTTGCCGCCGGGATGACGGATTTCGCCAGGGTATACGATGACAGCACCGTCATCGATCCGTTCTGCGGATCCGGCACCATCGTGATAGAATCCGCCATGAGGGCGATGAACATGGCGCCGGGCCTCAGCAGGAGATTTGCAGCTGAGGAATATGACATCGTCGGCAGAGAGATCTTCGATGAGATTCGCTCTGAGGCAAGGTCTCAGATCAGGAACGACGTCTCTTTCCGCGGTATCGGCTCCGACATAGACGAATCCGCTGTGCGGATCGCTTCCGAAAACGCTGAGAGAGCGGGCGTCGGACACCTGTGCTCCTTCTCTTCCGCCGACGCGAGAGAGCTTGATCCGCCGGTAGGATCTCTGATAATCACGAATCCTCCCTACGGCGAGAGGCTGTCCAGTCCCGAAGAAGCTGAGAAGCTCTGCACAGACTTCGGTAAAAGAGTCATAAATGGAGATCAGCGCGGCGCCTATGTCATCAGCAGTCTTCCGGATTTTGAGAAACATTTCGGGAAGCAGGCGTCCCGCAGAAGGAAACTGTACAACGGGATGATCCCGTGCCAGCTGTTCATGTATTTCAGCGAAAAAAAGAGGCAGGACTGAATCAGTTCTGCCCATGATACCGACCGGCCGTCAGGCCGGTCTTTTGTTATGCTTCGCCGGGAATCCTGCAGACGTCTACCCATCCCATCGGCGATGAATACTTCTGCAGCTCCTCGATAGTCAGTTCGATGGCGCTGTTGCTGCTTCCGCATGCGGGAAACACCGTTTCGAACCTCTTCAGCGAATCATCCAGATATATGTCCACACCGCTGTTGACCGCGAAGGGACAGACACCGCCCACCGCGTGGCCGATCAGATCGACCGCCTCATCGGCCGTGAGCATCTTGGCCTTGCTCCTGAACGTTTCCTTGAATTTACGGTTGTCGATCCTCGCATCCCCGGCCGTCACCACCAGGACCGGCTTTCCGTTGACTGAGAACGACAGAGTCTTTGCTATCCTGCACGGTTCACAGTTCAGCGCTTCAGCCGCAAGCTCTACCGTGGCGCTGGACACACCGAATTCTCTGATCCTGTCCTCGATCCCCTGTTCTCTGAAGAACTCCCTGACTTTTCCGATCGACATCCTTCCGTTTTCTCCTGAAAAAAAAGACCCGCTTTGTGCGGATCGTTTAACATGCTGACTGACAGATATCAGTCGACCCCGTTTATATCTTCATAGACCCTCTCGTCTACTGCGGCATAACCGAGTTTCTCACGTGCGATCCTCTCTATATACTCCGCCTCAGTGCCGGACATCATATGACGAAGCTCGTCATTCTCCAGCTGCGCGATCTCTATCTGTTCGGTTATGAGGTTGAGCTGCTGCTTCTGCTCGTACAGTCTTACTCGGATGGAGATGACGTTTATAAGCAGATAGACGCAGAAAAGCGAGAGAAGAACAAGAATGAATCTCCTCCGGTTTATGTAACTGGTGAGTTCCTTCTTCTCTTTCTCCGTCATGTTGTTTGCAGCGAATCTCATGTTATCTGCTTTCTCCCGCAAAATATCAGTGGATGATCATATACATCTGCTTGGCAACATCCTTCGACTGCGTCTCGGTGATCTTGAGCACCTTAAACTTCGTCACTGTCTCTCCCATCGTGATCTCCACGATATCTCCGACCTTGACGTCGTAAGAAGCCCTTACCGGACGGCCGTTGACGGATACTCTTTCCGCATCACAGACTTCGTTTGCGACTGTGCGTCTCTTGATTATTCTGCTGACTTTGAGGAATTTATCTATACGCATCTGATTCCGGTTGGAAGTTCGGTCCCAAGCACAGCCTGGGACCGAATACCCTTATATATGATTATTTAACTGCCTCTTTAAGGGCTGCACCGGCGGTGAATTTCGGGCTGCGGGAAGCAGCGATCTCAATCTTCTCTTTTGTTGCGGGGTTGATGCCCTTGCGAGCGGGGCGCTCTTTAACATCAAAGCTGCCGAAGCCGACGAGCTGTACCTTCTCGCCCTTTACCAGAGCTTCCTTTACGCAGTCAAATACTGCATTGACAGCGAGAGCTGCGTCTTTCTTTGTCAGTCCAACTTTCTTTGCGACTTCTGCGGTGAGTTCAGTCTTTGTCATTTTCTTTTTCTCCTTGTGTTTTTTTAGATTCAGCCCAGAGCTTGTTAAGCTGTTCCAAATCCGATTTTTTCATATCTATCCCGCGTTCCGCGGCAATATCCTCTACGATCCTGAATCTCTCGATAAACTTTTCACAGGCCCGGGTCAGAGCAAGCTCCGAATCCGCCGGAATGAACCTTGCAACGTTTACCGCTGAGAACAGTACGTCTCCCAGCTCCTCGAACGGATCCCCGTTCCCGTTTATCGCTTCCTTCAGTTCTCTGATCTCGCTCTCAAGATCAGCGACGGCCTCATTTATGTCCCTATAGTCGAACCCGGTATATGCGGCTCTCTTCTGCACTTTCTGGCTGCGGATCAGCGCCGGATACGACTTCGGGACGTCGTCTATGGCTTCGGACCCGGTCTTCTGATCCTTTTCGTCTCTTTTTATCTCTTCCCAGTTTCTGAGTACCGCTGCAGTATCCTCCGCGATGATGTCACCGAACACATGGGGATGACGGATGACCATCTTTTTGCAGAGCGCATCAGCAACTGCGTCAAGGTCGAAGACGCCTTTCTCGCTCTCGATCTCACAGTGGAGCGCGATATTCATCAGCATATCGCCGAGCTCTTCCTTGAGGTTCTCAGTGTTTCCCCTGTCGATAGCCTCGACAGCTTCATATGTCTCCTCTATCAGATCCTGTCTGATGGACTCGTGAGTCTGCGTCTTGTCCCACGGACAGCCTGTCTCGGGGTCTCTGAGACGCTTCATTATAAGGGGAACATCCTCAAGTGTATAACTGGATTTTATCCTGAAATCTGACATAAAAATTCTACCCTAGTGCATGTATTTTTTCAAGTAGAGCAACTATCCTGGACCCGCCCGGCAGAGTAAGCAATTCCTCTTTATTTATAAGCTTAAACAGCAGCACCATCACGATATAAACGAGCGCTGCGACAGCGCATGCCAGAAGAGTCGCGATCCTCCCCGGGATCAGTTTCTCCAGGCCTGTGTAACTGAACCTGGCGACCACACCGGTCACTATCCCGGCGAACAGAGGTTTGACTATGGTCTTCACTATATCTATCCTGATCCCCGTCTGTCTGGAGATGATTATAAGCCCGATCACGCAGATGGAACTGTAGCATATGAGGTTGCCCATTGCCGCTGCTTTGATGTTGAGCGACGGGATAGATACCAGCACATAGTTGACCAGTATCTTCAGCACGCAGCCTACCGCCATCAGTTTGACCGGGAGATCTATCTTCCCGAGAGCCTGGAACATCATGTTCACGAAACTCGTCATGCAGACGGCTATCGCCGCTACTCCCAGCACCGAGAGCATGGGAGAAGCAAGTTTCGTGCCTATGCTGAGAGACGGATACAGAAGCTGCAGAAGAGGTTCGGCCATGAATGCTATCCCCAGTCCCGCCGGTGCCGCGATCAGCATCGTGATCCCCATCATGGTCTCTATGTGTTCCTTTACCTTTGCCGTATCTCCTCTGTTAAGATCCGTTGTGATGTGAGGAAGAGCGCTGGTGCCGAAGTTGGCGGTTATCGTAGGAATGAGATCGAACAGAGGAATGCCGTACCCGTACACCTCATACAGGTAGTTCGCCATGTCGGCGAAGTCGACTCCCGATTTCTCGAGCAGTCCGTTGTGTGATGCCAGCAGCGCAGGCAGGTCGTTCTCTATCACAGTGTTGAGGCTTCTGATGACAGTCACATTGTCTATGAGACTCGTCACTCTGAGCGTGATCGCTGAAAGCGCCAGAGGGAATCCGAATCTGAGTATCTGCTTTCTGAGCACGGACAGATGTTCTGCTTCCGGGCTGGAATCGATCTGCTCCTGCGTCACCATCCCGCCCTTTCTCCTGTAATAGATCATCAGGCTGAAGAACGCAGCCGCGGTCGAGATGGTCACCGATGATATAGCGCCTGCCGCCGCTACCGCGAGGATAGCTGCCGAAGCGCTCGCCGCGGTCTCTGTCTTGCCGAGGACTGTGCCGTACGCGGCATATTCCGTCCTCATGATATAGCTCAGCACATACGCCGCGCCGTATCCGAAGACTGCTTTGAAGATCACTTCCACCACATCCGACATGGCAGTGGGATACATGTTGGAGAGCCCCTGATAGTATCCTCTGTACGAGCTCATGACGCAGCTGAAGAAGATGGACGGCGCTACCGAAAGAACACAGAGAAACGCTTTGGGGTTCTGCATGAACTGGGATGTAAGCGGTCTGGCCGCAAGCATCAGACAGGCAGAGCCGATAAGGCCGATGATCGCGAACAGCTTGAGCGACTCTTTCCTCAGGTTCTCAACATCTCTGTACCGGCCTGTGGCGGCATATCCCGCCACAAGTCTGGATACCGCCACGGGGAACCCCACGACAGCCACCGCATATACCGCGCTGTAGATGTTGTAGGACGACTGGTAATATCCCCAGCCTCCTCCTGCCAGCAGCTCTATAAGAGGGAACTTATAGAGCAGACCGACCAGTTTCACTATGACCAGTGATACTGTCAGCACAAGCGCTCCTTCTGTTATGCTCTGCTTCTTTACGGACAAGTTGTTTCAACCTCTAAAAAAGAAGGCGGGCATATTATTGCCCACCTTCCGGTATCAAGATCTTAAAGGAGTGAAGCTCCGCAGATCGGGCAGGTCTCTGTTCCCTTGGGGAACTTCGCTCCGCAGACGGGGCAAACGACCATCTCTTCCTCTGCTTCTTCCACTACGTCTTCTACTGCCTCTTCGACTGTTTCGACTGCATCCTCAACAGCTTCTTCCACTACGGAAGCGGCTTTTTCGGCCTTCTCTGCTGCTTTCGCTGCAGCGGCGGCTGCGGCTTCTTCAGCCTTCTTGGCCAGGTCGGCAAGACCACCCTTGAGTTCCTTCGCCTTTTCAAGGAGTTCTTCAAGTCCTTCTGCCTCGGCGCCGTTTACTTCCTTCTCGAAGAACAGCTCGCCGAGCTTGGCGTAAGTATCACTCAGGTCATGGTTGAGTTTCATTTCCTCCGCCTTGTCCTTGCCCTTTTCGATAAGGTCATTGGCGGTGTCTTTCGCTGCTGAAAACAGCTCTTTGCTTTTGCTTGTAAGTTTATCAAAAAACTCGCTCATTATAATATCCTCCTTGATTTATAGGCAACCTAATTATATCCGACGCCCTGTATCAATTCAATAATTCAGCTTCGGGAACGCCGGTGAATTCACGCAAAATTGACAATTTGTGGGAATCCTGTTCACATATCGGCAGGCTGTGTCTCCTTTATGCACGGCGCGGTCCGTTCCGGTCATTTTTCAGCGAAGAACTCTGTTATCCGGTCCTTCCTTCGCAGCATCTCATCGAACCTCTGCAGATAATCCTGCGGGTACTTCATGTCGAATACCCTCTCTATGAGATTCCTGCTGTTGTCCTTCAGTTTCGTCACTGCACCGGCGCCGCAGGCGATGATGCTCTGCAGCTCGTCCATGATGAACAGATTGTACAGGCATTCCCTGCCGGGAAGCGCGTATCCCGTGTTCTCCAGACTCTCCACGGTCCCCTTCTGCCTGTACATGTAATACGGCGCATATCCCCTTGCAGTAAGCTCATTCTGGGCGAAATCCACCATCTCCGGCGCCTCAGGCGAGAACAGTTCGCTCTCGGTCTCTCTGAGGAAAGACGCTCTCTTGAGCGTCAGCGCGTGGACCGTGACGTTTTCTGCAGCAAGCGTCTCCGCCGCCCAGATCACGCTGTGTCTGAAGCTCTCAAGGTCATCACCCGGCAGTCCCGCGATCAGATCGGCGTTGATGTTATCAAATCCCAGTGACCTGGCCATCGCGTAGCATCTCTCTATATCTGCCGCCGTGTGCTTCCTTCCGACCTTCCTGAGCACCTCGTCGTTTGCCGTCTGCGGGTTTATGGAGATCCTGGTCACTCCCGCCTCTTTGAGGACTTTGAGTTTTCCTTCCGTGATGGTGTCGGGCCTCCCTGCCTCTACGCTGTATTCGCCTTCGCCGGGAGCTCCGAAGTATTCTTCTATCGCACCGGTCAGGATCTTAAGCTCTTCCTCGCTGAGCACGGTGGGTGTGCCGCCCCCGATGTATACCGTCTGCATCCTGAGGCCCAGCTCCTTCGTGATCTGCGACGTATAGCTGAGCTCCCTGCACAGCGCATCCACATACGGTCCGGTCATGGACCTGTCCTTCTCGACTGTCTTTGACACGAAGGAACAGTAACTGCACCTTGAGGGACAGAACGGGATGGAAACATACAGGGAGAATCCTCTGTCATCGCATCTCTCACGCAGTCTCAGCCCTGTCTCCGCCGTAAGCCTGCATAAGCGCGCTTTCTCGGGATCCACAAGCGAGCGCTCGACGAAAAGTCGCTCCGCTTCATCTGCGGTCATGCCTTTCTCCATGAGATCGGCCATGTATTTCGCCGGTCTTATGCCGGTCATCACCCCGAAAGGCGGTCTTTTCCCCGTCGCTTCGGAGAGCACTCTGTACATCAGGACCGCCATCTTCTGCTCGATTTCCTTATCGGAGGATCCTTCCTCCGCGGTATCCTTCAGCAGTATCCTCTTCTCTCCATCCAGGAACTCTACTGAGAGCAGACTTTTTCCGTCATCGGCAGATCCGCAGGCTTCCGCAAAGCAGAAGCCGCTCTCTCCGTCCTCCGGGGTCCCGGCTTTGATCTCCGGCCGCCAGAAGAACATCCTCATTATGTTCTCCAGTTCGTAGTGGAACCTGTCGTCCCTGAGATATAGCGTCATAGATAAGTATTGAACTCCAATTCATATCTGAAATCGGTCATCGCCCCGTGCCCTGGGATGACCGTCGTATCACTGTCTGAAAACCTCTCAACGAGAGCGGAAAGGGATCTTTTCAGTTCGTTCCAGTCGCCTCCGGGAAAGTCGGTCCGCCCCACGGAACCCCGGAACAGCGTGTCTCCGGCAAAAAGTATCCCGCCAGAGTAATAACACATGCCGCCTTCCGTGTGACCCGGACTGGGGATGACTTCTATACCCAGCTCTCCGAAGGACAGGTGTTCTCCGCCCTGCAGGGTCTGATCCGGCGTCGGATCCAGCCTGTAGGCATCGCCGCTGCCTATATACACGGGAGCTCCTGTCTTTTCCTTCAGTGCGGCAACTCCCTCCGTGTGGTCTTCATGTCCGTGGGTCAGGAGGATCGCCCTGCAAACGAGTCCGTTCTTCTCCAGAAATTCCGTCACCGGAGAAGTGTCTCCGCCGGGATCTATGACTGCGGCCGATCCGTCTTTT
>JAFYZG010000187.1 GCA_017548825.1 Oscillospiraceae bacterium | reverse complement strand
CGAGACCGTAGTCGGACACCATAGCCTCCAGTTCAGCGCGGCTCATGCTGTTGAATCCGGTAAGGGTCTCCACTCTGGTAGGAATGTCATACTGCATCTCCAGGGTGGCAGGCAGAATCATGGAAGCCTCTCTGGCTTCCACAGGGTTGATGACATACTTTTTTATTTCAGCGAGTTCTGCATCAGATACAGCGCCGTAAAGAGCGTAGATCCTGGCGGAGCGCACCAGCGGGCGATCTCCCTGGGAGAGAATCTGGATGCACTGGGCCGCTGAATCGGCTCTCTGATCGAACTGCCCCGGCAGGTATTCCACCGCGAACACAGTAGCTCCGGTGAGATCAGGCTCATCATATGTGATGTCCAGCTGAGGTTCCGAAAAAACGGTCCTGACCGAGTAGTCGAAAAGTTCCCTGTCGATGCCTTCGCAGTCATACCGGTTGAGCAGTCTCACGTTCTCGAGAGTCTTCACTCCCAGAAGGGAGCGCGCATCATTGAGCAGTGAACGGGCCTCATTGTCCAGCCCCGGTCTTTTTTCCACATAGATACGGTAAACCATATTCACTCCTTGTAGGCCGCCAGAGCTCTGGCTCCGATGTCGCGGCGGCAGTATCTGTTTTCGAATGTGACTTTGTCGGCTATCTCGTAGGCTTCCTTAATCGCCTCGGGAAGGGTGTCTGCTACGGCGGTGCAGCCGACCACGCGGCCTCCGCTTGTGACCAGCCGGCCGTCTTTTATAGCTGCTCCGGCCACGTATACATTGTCCTTTACCTCGTTGGGGATATTGAGAGGGAAGCCTCTGTCATAGTGTTCCGGATATCCGTCGGACGCGAGTATCACGCAGCAGGCGTGTCTGTCGCTGAACTTTACATTCACCTCGGAGAGACGCTCCTCCGTGACCGCCTTCATGACGGTGAGCAGATCGGTCTGCAGAAGAGGGAGTACGACCTGTGTCTCGGGATCTCCGAAACGGCAGTTGTACTCGATGACTCTGGGACCGTCCTTTGTGATCATGAGACCGAAGTACAGGCATCCCTTGAAAGTCCTGCCTTCGGCATTCATTGCGTTCATCGTCGGGAGGAATATCTCCTCCATACAGCGGTCTGCGACTTCCTTAGTGTAATAGGGGTTGGGGGCCACGGTTCCCATGCCTCCGGTGTTGAGCCCCTGATCGTTGTCACGGGCTCGCTTGTGGTCCATGGACGAGACCATGGGGACCATGGTCTTCCCGTCGGTAAAGGCGAGGACCGATACTTCAGGTCCTTCCAGAAATTCCTCTATGACCACGCGGTCTCCGCTGTGTCCGAACTTTCCGCCCTCCATCATATCGGTGATAGCCTGCGCGGCTTCCTCATGGGTCTGGGCGATTATGACGCCTTTTCCGAGAGCAAGACCGTCGGCTTTTATGACGGTGGGAAGGGGAGCCTCAGCGGCGTACACCAGGGCTTTCTCCATATCGTCGAAGGTCTCATAGCGCGCTGTGGGAATGTGATATTTCTTCATGAGATCCTTGGAGAATACCTTGCTGCCTTCTATGATGGCGGCGTTGGCTCTCGGCCCGAAGCAGGGGATGCCGGCGCTCTCCAGAGAGTCCACACAGCCTAATACCAGAGGGTCATCCGGTGCTACGACAGCATAGTCTATGCCGTTGTCTCTGGCGAAATCCCGAATGCCGTCGATATCACTGGCTGCGATATCCACGCATGTCGCGTCGGCGGCAATGCCTCCGTTTCCAGGCAGTGCGAAGATCTCGGTTACTTGCGGATTCTCCCTGAGTTTCTTTATGATCGTGTGCTCGCGGCCACCGCCGCCTACGACCAGAAGTTTCATTCCTGTTCCTCCGAACTGTTAGTATGCAGATTTATTCTTTTTTTTCAGCAGACTCTGACAGACGATCTCGGCGGCGCGGGGAAGTATCTTCCACTCCGCCTGCTCCATGACCCGCAGCTGCAGCACTTCGGGGGTGTCGCCCTCTACTATGCGCACCGGTTCCTGAAGGATGATCCGGCCGCCATCCGGGATCTCATTGACATAGTGGACTGTGGCTCCTGTGACCTTGACTCCGTAGTTCAGCGCGGCCTCATGGACCTTGAGGCCGTAAAAGCCTTCGCCGCAGAAGGAGGGGATGAGTGCAGGATGCACGTTTATGATCCTGCCGGGATAGTGGTCGGTGAACCTCTTGGTCAGGATGCTCAGGAAGCCCGCAAGGATGATGAACTCGATGCCGCGGCTGTCCAGTTCCTGCACGAGCGCCGTCTCAAAGCCTTCCTGTCCTCCGCAGGCCCTTCTTGTGAGGGTCAGTGCCTCGATGCCGTTATTAGCGGCTCGCTCCAGGGCATAAGCGCCTTTGACATTGGAGATCACCAGGACGATCTCGCCGCTTGTGATTATGCCGCTCTTCTGCGCGTCGATCAGTGCCTGAAGGTTGGTGCCTCCGCCGGAGACCAACACGGCGATCTTTATCTTTTCCATAATTTGATCCTTTCAGGTTTCCCGAATGTGCGGAAAAGCTTCCGCGTATGCGGAAGCTCTCAGACCATGCGGAGACCTTCGTCTCCTTTTCCTATCTCACCTATGATATAGGCATCCGAACCGTGCTCCCTGAGTGTTTCAAGGACACGGTCGGCTGTGACGGGGGAGACTATGAGAGTCATCCCGACGCCCATGTTGAAGGTGTTGAACATATCCCTCT
>JAFYZG010000186.1 GCA_017548825.1 Oscillospiraceae bacterium | reverse complement strand
CTTGCTCCTTCGCCGTCCTCATAGCCTCCGTTTCCGCCTCCGTGGAGGAAAAGGATCATCGGGCGGGGGGTCGTTGCGTTCTCAGGGCTGTAGAGCCTGTACATAAGGCGGCCTTCCACAACCTTGGCGAACTTTTCGTCCATGGTGCGGGTCTTTACCTCGAACTCGCTTTGACCGATCTTTTTATCGCCGACAGCCAGTGTCCAGACTGCCTTATTGGTGGAGGGCACGACATCGATGTGGAGAACGCCGTCCTTGACTTCAACTGATTTCACGTCTCCGGGAGCAACTCCTCTGCTCTCCTTGAGATATGCGATGTGTTCTGTCGACACCGCAGGTCCTTCCAGACGGACCTGGTCGATTGCGGGAGCTTCACCTTCCCACGGGATCTCCAGCCAGTCTATCTCCTGACCTGTAAGTCCCAGGAATGCATGTGCTATGTTTGCCATGTTTTTTCTCCTGTCTTCATCATTATTCATTATTTGTTCCGGACATTTCCGGAAAGTCTCTTTGTGATTAAATTATAAGTCCGCGGATATGGAATGGCAATCTTGCTAGATTCATGCCTTCCTGAATCCGTCCTTATACTTATCGAGGAAATAGTCGAGCTTGTACTGCTGGAATACTGGAAGCTTTCTCTCTCCCATCCAGGGCGATGTGTCGAACATCATGCTTTTTTTGCTGTCTGCGGTGTACGGCGTCCATTCCGGCAGCTCCGGCCCGTTGGGGTCTCCGTTCTTTACGAAGTTCGCCCAGTACTCGGCCATCTTGTTGGACAGTTCGTAGTCGCTGGCTGCGTACTGTCTCCAGTCTCTGTCCAGCGTCTGGAACACATACCAGTGCTCAAACCCGTGATACGCTCCCTGGAAGTCTCCGGGTGCCCTTCTGATGTTGCAGTACAGATATGCAGGCCTCAAATGGTTGCACAGCTGTGTCTCAGCGAACATGCGAGCCCTGTAGATGTTTGCGTCGGTCATCGCGGCAGCCATATCGGTGTCCGTGATCCCCTCGCAGAATCTCACGAATTCATCGGCCTTATCGCCGAATTTCTTCGAATACTCCTGCACTTTCTCTCTTGTAAGCACAGCGCTGCGGGAGAACGTGGTCGTCAGTGCTCCTTCGTCTCCGGCCCCTCCCACGAGATAAGGTATATCGTGATGGCGCCCGCTGATATAGACGTCGCAGGGATCCTCGGGGAACACATATCCGTCGATCACTCCTCGGAAGAAGCAGAGATAGCCCGGCATCTTCCGGTAAACTGCCCCCAGCTCCTCGCAGGAAAGCTTCCTGAGATCGTCGAGCGTCCTGCATCCGGCTGCTTCCGAGAACATGTCTCCTCTCCTGAATGCCTCTTCCTTGGGCATCCAGAACGGCGATGTCTCGGGTCCGTCGTTCGGGTCCATCATATCGTGGGTAACCGGAGCGCTCTCGATGATGCATCCTGCAAGATCGCCCTCGGTCAGAGGTGTGCATGCGAGCGCCGTAGCAGCCACCGCACCGGAGGAATGTCCCATCAGGGTTATCCTGTCCGGATCGCCACCGAAATTCTTTATATTGTTCCTTACCCACTTCAGCGCGAAGATCTGGTCCAGATAGTAGATATTTCCGGCGCTGCCGTACGGATTCTCCTTTTCCATGTCACGGTGAACCAGCATTCCGAGAGGCCCTGTGCGGTAATTTATGGTCACTGTGACGACACCTCTCTTGCAGAAACCTTCGCCGTCATACTGCGGCCTGTTGGACGCACCTCCCATGAAGGCTCCTCCGGGAATGAACATCAGCACAGGCAGCATCTCGTCGGTGCTTGATGCAGGTGTATATACGTTCAGGTATAGGCAGTCCTCACTGTCCCTCAGATCATCCGGTTTCGCCATGAACTGATAGCATGCATTCCCGAACTCCACGCAGTCTCTGACACCTTCCCATCTCTCATGGGGCTGCGGGAACCTCCAGCGCAGCTCCCCCACGGGAGGTGCTGCGTAGGGTATTCCTTTGAAAACAGTGAATTTGGGATTGTTGCCTTCCGTTCCCCTGACTGTTCCGTACTCTGTCTCGGCGATCCTCATCGCCGCTTTTCCGTTTCCGTATGTGAAAGCCATCTTGTTCCTCCTTCTATTATTCTTTCTGAATTAAGTATACTTCCGGGCGGTTTGATTGGGAACATCAAAAGACCCTGCTGCAGCCTTCAGGCCCCCCATAACTTGCCTTTTCCCTCCCCATATGAGAGAATTAATTGTTTAACGGAAAGGAGCGTACAACTGTGAAAGAGTCTATTTTTGCCAAGAAACATGAGCAGGACAGTAAAGTCGCCACCGCAGTCGCGATAGCCGTCACGTCCAGCGTGGCATTTGCCGCGCTCAGCATCGCTGTTCTCACCGCGGTCTACTGTAAATCGCTTCTTGATGTCGAGTACATCGGAGACAGCGATGTATATGAAGAATAATTACAGCCTGATCTCGAAAGGGAGATTGATATGAGTAAAAAATACAGATATGTCCCAAGGATGACGGTCTCTTCCATCAGGGAGATGCTGGACACCACCGTCAGTGCGCATCCCGACGATGACGCATATCAGTTCAGGGACGGCCGGTCCGGCGAGATAACCCACGTCACGTTCAGTGAGTTCAACGAGATCACTGAGAATCTCGGAGCTGCTCTGACCGAAATGGGTTTCGGAAAGGCTCATATTGCCTGTGTCGGCGAGAACAGTTTCGACTGGATCTGTGCTTATGTCACAGTGCTCAAGAGCGCCGGCGTTTTCGTCCCTGTAGATAAGGATCTCCCCACTGCTGACAAGATACACGTTCTGACTGAGAGCGACTCGACCGTTCTCTTCTTCAGCTCAAAGTATGAGTCATGGGTCCGCGAGAACATGAGGGCTCTCAAGGGGATCAAATGCTTCATCGGTTTCTCTGTTGAGAAGGATGAGAGGAAGATCAGGTCCTATAAGGAACTGCTCCGGCACGGCGCCGGTCTCAGCAGAAAGGAATATGATTCTCTGAAATCCGATGAGAATGAGCTCAAGCTCATGGTTTATACCTCCGGCACCACCGGCATCGCCAAGGGAGTTATGCTCAGTGAGCACAATCTTCTGTCAGTCATCAGCAACGCCCTGTATGTCACACAGATATTCGGCAAGAGTCTTTCGGTCCTGCCCTATCACCACACATATGAAGGCGTTCTGGATATACTCGGCTGTATATTCGAGGCAAATACCCTCTGCATCAACAGTTCTCTCAAGAGGATCGTCAAGGACCTTCAGGAGTTCAAGCCCACCCAGATCTTCATCGTTCCCGCGATCGCAGAGTTCATGTACACCAGCATCATCAAGAACATCAAGCAGCAGGGAAAGGAGAAGACCTTCAACGGAGCCGTGATCCTTTCCAGATCCATGCGCAAAGTCGGTATAGATCTGAGACCCGTGCTCTTCAAGACACTGAGAAGCGTGTTCGGCGGAGATCTTGTCAAGATCATCTGCGGCGGCGCTCCGATACGCCCCGAGATCGGAAAGTTCTTTGACGATATCGGCATCAACCTCATCGGAGGCTACGGCATCACCGAGTGCTCTCCGCTGGTATCGGTCAACGATGAGAAATCTCTCACCTATGACACTGTCGGCTACGCGCTTCCCTGCACCCAGATCAGAATAGACGAGCCCAACGAGGAAGGTATCGGAGAGATCCTGGTAAAGGGCGACACAGTGATGCTGGGTTACTACAAGCAGCCCGACAAGACCGCTGAAGTCCTGACAGAGGACGGCTGGTTCTCCACCGGCGACTATGGGTATGTCAACAAGAAGGAGCGCCTGGTCATCACCGGCAGAAAGAAGAACATCATCGTTCTCAACAACGGCAAGAACGTCTATCCGGAAGAGATCGAAGGATACATCCAGGACATCCCCTATGTGGAAGAAGTCATAGTCAAGGGCCACAAGAACGAGAAAGGCGACGAGACTTCTCTGGACGCTGAAGTCTACCTCAGCGAACCGCACGACGAATCCGAAGTCCTGGCGGATATCCAGAAAAAGCTTTCCATCCTCCCCATGTACAAGAACGTCACACGAGTCGAGATCAGAAAGGATCCTTTCCCGAAGACCTCGACCAACAAGATCAAGAGGCAGTACAACTGAATATCACGGAAGTCCGCGCCGACCGGCGCGGGCTTCTTTTCTGTTCCTTGACAAGAACTTGCCTTGTAAGGCAAAATAGACGCGTCGGAAGTTTTACGGAGGAAAAGCTATGATCTCTCATCGCAGCAACCTCATCATGATGATGCCTATGCTCATGCGCAGCATGGGCACTTAGGCGATGAACGGATCGAAACTGCCGACACGACCGGTCCATTATCCCCGCGGTGCCTCAACGGTACCGCGGTTTTTTGAAAGGAAGGAAAAAATGAGCTACAGCATCGACACATTGTGCGTGCAGGGCGGATACACGCCCGGCAACGGCGAACCGAGACAGATCCCGATCTATCAGAGCACGACGTTCCGCTATACCAACGCCGAGGATATGGGAAAACTGTTCGACCTTGAATCCAGCGGATATTTCTACAACCGTCTGCAGAACCCGACAAACGATATGGTCGCGGAGAAGATATGCCGGCTGGAGGGAGGAACTGCCGCGATGCTCACTTCTTCCGGAATGGCTGCGACATTCTATGCCGTTTTCAATATCGCGGAGTGCGGTGATCACGTAGTGTCCAGCTCCGCTATATACGGCGGCTCATATAACCTGTTCGCCAACACCATGCGCAAGATGGGAATAGAGTTCACCTTCGTGTCACCTGACTGCACCGACGAGGAACTCGAAGCTGCGTTCCGTCCCAACACCAAGGCTGTATTCGGAGAGACGATCTCCAACCCCGCCCTGGCAATCCTCGATATCGAGAGATTCGCGAAAGCCGCCCACGATCATGGCGTTCCGCTCATCATAGACAATACTTTCGCCACGCCTATCAACTGCAGGCCGATCGAATGGGGCGCCGACATCATCACTCACAGCACCACAAAGTATATGGACGGTCATGCCGGTGCACTCGGCGGCGCCATAGTTGATGCCGGCAGATTCGACTGGATGGCTCATGCCGATAAGTTCCCGGGACTCACCACCCCCGATCCCAGCTATCACGGCATCGTCTACGCCGAGAAATTCGGCAGGGAAGGCGCATTCATCACAAAATGCACCTCCCAGCTGATGCGCGACTTCGGATCAATCCAGGCTCCGCAGAATGCATACTACCTGAACCTCGGGCTGGAGAGCCTGCATGTCAGGATGCAGAGACACTGCGAGAACGCTCAGGCAGTAGCTGAGTTTCTCTCCTCAAGCGATATGGTCTCCTGGGTGAGCTTCTGCGGGCTGCCCGGTGACAGGTATTATGAACGTGCTCAGAAGTACTTCCCGAACG
>JAFYZG010000185.1 GCA_017548825.1 Oscillospiraceae bacterium | reverse complement strand
TAGATTCTAAGCCATATAAATACCTATGTCAAACACTTTTTCCGTGCCGGATCGCTGATTTTGCGGCCTACGGAGGCCAAATCACAACTTGTAATAATTTGTAATTTTTGGCACTGAGAAAAAGAGCATCTCTTCTCCCCATCCATCGTGCCTTTCTTTTCGCTTGCAAGGGTCTCGCTGCCCGCATTACAATAAGGGGTAAGGAGTAAAAAGGAAAATGATAAGATACAGCAACTGCACGCTTCTGGACGGGACCAGGGACATGACCGCAAGGCCCAATATGTCGGTGCTTGTTGACAACGGCAGGATCGCCGGAATATGCAGCGACAGCGAGGCTCCAAAGACTGACGAGACCGTCGATCTCGGCGGGAGCTATCTCCTGCCCGGTCTCATCAACCTGCACATCCACCTTCCCGCGTCCGGTAAGCCCAAGAAGAAACAGACAGACAACGCCAAGCTCGTACGGCTGCTCATGAGCAACGCCGTCACCAGGTACGCCGTGGACCGCATGTGCGAGTCATATGCTCTGACCGAGCTCCTCAGCGGCTGCACGACGGTGAGGACAGTGGGCGGCGTGCGCAGCGTGGACTCGCGGGTCCGCGACCGGATCGCCCGCAACGAGATAAACGGTCCGCGCATGCTTGTCGCGAATATGGCAGTGTCGGTCCCCGGCGGACACATGGCCGGCTCTCTCGCCTATGAGGCGACCAGCGCGGAGAACGCCAGGGAACTGGTAGGCCGCATAGCCGAAACAGGTCCGGACCTCATCAAGCTCATGATCACCGGCGGCGTTCTCGACGCAAAGAAGGTCGGTGAGCCCGGTGAGCTCAAGATGCCCCCCGAATACGTGAAGGCGGCCTGCGACGAGGCGCACCGCCTCGGATACATGGTCGCAGCCCACGTGGAGAGTCCCGAGGGCGTAAGAGTCGCTCTGGAGAACGGAGTGGATACCATCGAGCACGGAGCCGAACCGGATGAGAAGATCATCCGTCTCTTCAGGGAGAAAGGCGCCAAGCTCGTCACCACTCTCTCCCCCGCTCTGCCGTATGCTCTCTTCGACCGCAGCGTCAGCTACTGCAGCGAGATGGAGCAGGCCAACGGCCGGATCGTCTTTGACGGGATAATCGACTGCGCCAAGGCAGCGCTGGAGAACGGCATTCCCGTGGGCTTGGGCACCGACACCGGATGCCCCTTCATCACCCACTACGACATGTGGAGGGAACTGAACTATTTCGTGAAATACTGCGGCGTCACCCCTTCGTTCGCGCTGTACACCGCGACTCTCGGAAACGCGCGCATAGTCGGCATCGATTCCGAGACCGGAAGCATTGAAGCCGGGAAATCCGCGGATTTCATCGTCTGCGCAAAGGATCCCACCGGGGACCTCTCGGCTCTGAGGGATCTGGAGCTGGTAGTCATGAAGGGAAAGGCCTTCCCGAAGCCCCGTGTCCGCAAGAATAAGATGATAGAGAAGGAATTGGATAAATGGCTATAAATACCGACAGGTCCATCTGGACAAGAAACTTCATACTTCTGTTCGTATCCCATATGCTGTCATCGGCCGGAGTGTATATGGTAAATACCCTGCTGCCCCTGTACAGCAGGTCCATGGGCGCCACCGACGCGGTGATAGGCTTCGTCTCCAGCGCTTTCTACATGATCGCCATGGCCTCAAGGCCGGTCTCCGGTCCCGCCATCGACGCATTCGACAAGAAGGTGCTTTTCCTGATACTCACATTCGGCAACGCGCTGTGCATGTTCGGATACAGCACGGCAGCCAGCCTCGGATGGATCATTTTCTTCCGCATGCTGCACGGCATCACCTACGGAAGCCAGGCCGCCCTCTGCCTCGCGATGGCATCCGGCTCCCTGCCCAAGGAAAAACTGTCCAGCGGAGTCGCCACTTACGCTCTCAGCCAGGTCCTGCCCCAGGCGCTGGCTCCCGGGATCGGCCTCGCTCTCTCCGAGAAATATGGCTACCGCATGGTCTACATGGTGGCCGGCGTGCTGATCGCCATCTCCGCCTGCATGGGATTCTTTATGGACTACAGCGATCACGAGAGGAAGAAGTTCGCCATTAACCTGAATTCCATCTTCGCCCACGAGGCCACAGTGCCCGTCATAATGCTTTTCCTCACAGGCCTTGCCGCTTCGGCCACCCAGAGCTTCATGGTCCTGCATGTCAACGACCGCGGAGTTCCGGGTCTTAAATACTACTACACCATCAGTGCCATTTGCCTGGTGCTCTTCAGACCTCTGACCGGAAAACTGTCCGACAGATTCGGCGTGCAGAAGGTCGTGATCCCCTGCTTCTCGCTGTACATCATCTATTTCCTTCTGATCTCCGGGGTCAGTTCCAGATGGCAGCTCTGGCTCTGCGCCGTTATCAGCGCCGCGGGATTCTCCTCAGCGCACACGCAGCTGCAGGCTCTCACCATGAAGCTCACACCCAGCAGCAGGAGAGGCGCCGCAAGCTCATCCTGCTATCTCGGATATGACGCGGGCACCTTCCTGGGCGGCATTATAAACGGGAAGATCGCCGAATACACCGGCTACTCAAAACTGTTCCTTCTGTGCATCATTCCCATAGCGCTGTGCATACTGATCATGGCCGTATGGTCGCACAGAGGAGGAATAAAATATCCGGAGGACTAAACCCTTGAAGTATGTCGTAAACAAGCGCAACTTCATCATTCTTTTCCTTGCTGCCACCTTTAACTACATCGGTTCATTCATGACCGAGTCTCTGCTGTCGGTATACAGCAAGCAGCTCGGAGCCACCGATGTCCTGGTCGGCATGGTATCCGGCGTGTTCTACGCCGTAGCCCTGATCACCAGGCCCTTCACCGGCACAGCCATGGACTGCGTCAGCCGCAAGAAGATGTTCATCATCTGCAGTCTGGGCAATATGCTGGCCCTTCTGGGATACAGCACGGCAAAGAACATCTGGATGATAATCGCGTTCCGCGCGCTGCAGGGATGCACCTACGGAGCCGTTGCGGCGCTGACTCTGGTGATGTCGGCCGAGACGCTTGATCCCGAACACATGACCAGCGGAGTCGCCGCATTCGCGATGTCTCAGATCTTCCCGAGGCTGATAGGACCGGGACTGGGTCTCAAACTGTCCGAGAAATACGGTTTCAGCACCCTTTATCTGTCCGCTGCAGGCGTCGTTCTGCTGGGCATCATACTGACGTTCTTCCTCGAGGAAGAGCCGAGGGAATACAGCAAATTCAAGCTTACTCTCAATTCCATCATCGCAGTGGAAGCCATGGTCCCGATCCTGGCCCTGCTCATTATGAACTTCTGCATATCATCCACGACCAGTTTCATGATGCTGCACATCAACGAGCGCGGGATCCCGAACGTCGAATACTACTTCATCGTCAGTTCAGTGGCAATGCTGGTCCTGAGACCTCTGTTCGGCACGCTGGCGGACAAATACGGCACGGAGAAGATCCTGGTCATCACGCTGCTCTGCCTGTTTGCCGCGATGAACATCTTTGCGAGAGCCCATTCATTCTTCGATCTGGTGATGTACGGCATATTCAACTCGATCGGTTACTCGGCGACCGTGTCGCTGCTTCAGGCTCTTGTCATGAAGGTCACGCCCGCGGAGCGCAGAGGCGCCGCGAGCTCATCCAGCTATATCGGATCCGACGTTGGCCTCGTCATAGGAAACCTGATAAACGGAAGCATCGCGCAGCGCTACGGCTACCAGACGCTGTTCACTGCTTTCTCGTTCCCGCTGTTCATCGCGATCGCTATAATCGTCATCTGGGCGAGGAAGAACCGCACTGCTGCAGAAGAATAATCTTCCAAAAAAACACTTGCGCTCTGAGACCGTCAGGTCCCAGAGCGTTTTAATATTCATTATATTGTTTTGTTCCTCACCAGAAGAACATATTTCTCATACTGACGATCGAGAAGAGGATTATTATGATCACCGTAACGAAGATCAGTATGAATACCGGCAGGAACACGCGGCTCACGAACCGGCCCGTCCTGTCCGCGGCTTCCTTCTCTTCCGCTATACGCGCGGCAGCCTGCCGGGCGATACTGTCTGCTCTCACGGCCCTTTCCCTCTCCTCTCGGACCGTCCTTTCGACATCGGGATTGCTGCCGAGAGCAGCTCCGCAGTTCGGGCATCTGTTCTGACCGTCATATTCGAACACCGAGTCGCAGTACTGACATCTGACTTTGCTCATATATACTCTCCCTGCCGTCCTCAGTTCTTCTTCCTGTTCTTGATCATCCTGGCTATATCTTCCGCGGACATGCTCTTCAGGTCGTCTTCCGACACTTTCGATCTGTTCTCCAGTATCTTGTCTATGAAGAAATCGGCATCCTGCGGCTTGTACTGCACCGAACTGCTCTCAGCTATCATGCCCGCGAGGGCAGCCACCTGCGTCTGATCCAGAACCGCTGTCAGCGATGTGAATCCGGAGAACTCATTGTCCTCTATCTGTCCGCAGACCGCGTCGAAGATCGCTCCGACTTCCGGCGTGGTGAAGTCGGTTCCGCTGACTCTCTCTCGAATGGACCTGCAGAGATCCGGATGGTCGCACAGCAGCGCGACAAGTCTCCTCTCCGCCGATACTGCTCCGAGCTTCTCCCTGTCATAGGATCTGAGATTGTACCTCTCCCCTATGCTCTGGGCAAATCTGCCGTTCTCCTTCCTTGCGTCCGATGCTCTTTTTGCCTGTCTCTTTCTCTGCACGGAGT
>JAFYZG010000184.1 GCA_017548825.1 Oscillospiraceae bacterium | reverse complement strand
GGAATGTATCTTTTTAAACAGAATGCCTTTACAATTATTCTCAGAACGATCAAGGAAGGTATGGCCATGCCTAATATACTGATCTGCGACGATGAGAAAGACATCGTCAACGCGCTCAAGATCTATCTCACGGACCCGGACAACGTGCTCTTTGAGGCTTATAACGGCAGGGAAGCGCTGGAAGTTGTTGAGAACAATGATATACATCTGGTGCTGCTGGATATAATGATGCCTGTCATGGACGGCATCAGCGCTCTCTCCGAGATACGGAAGGTGAGCAACGCGCCGGTCATACTGCTGACTGCCAAGAGCGAGGATAACGACAAGATACTGGGCCTCAATGTGGGCGCAGACGACTATATCACGAAACCGTTCAATCCGCTGGAGGTCACCGCCAGGGTGCGCTCCCAGCTGAGAAGATATCTCAAACTGGGCGGTGGAGTAGCCGAGCAGGAGTCATACACCATAGGAGGAATAGAGCTCAACGACCGCAACAAGGAGGTGTTCCTGGACGGAGAAGCAGTACAGGTCACCCCCAAGGAATACGAGATCCTCAAGCTCCTCATGGCGAACCCCGGAAGAGTGTTCTCACCCAAGGAGATATACAGCACCGTCTGGAAGGAGAAGCCCTTCGGGACGGACAACACGGTGGCAGTGCACATCAGGCACCTGCGTGAGAAACTGGAGATAGATCCGTCAGAGCCGCGTTACATCAAGGTCATCTTCGGTCAGGGTTACAAGATCGAGAAAGGCAGGTAACAATGAAGAGGTTTTTGAGAACGGGGGCGGGAAAGACCGTGCTGTTCATGATATGCGTCCTGTCAGTGATAACGCTGTTTCTGAGCATCGTCGGTATAGTAGCAGCTGTGCAGTACGTGGATGAGATATATCTCAGTACAGAGGAACAGTTCGTGGAAGGACTGGTCCTGCAGAGGCTAAGATCCGACGGATATCAGGCCGTGTATCAGACAGCAGCGGGGGAGTTCCCGGATGCCGGGAACGTCATAGTCCTGGAAGACATGGGCAACGCGGCATTCATCGTCAAAGATGAGACCGGAAAAGTCATTGCCAGATCGGAGAGTTCGGATCAGGTACAGAAGTGGAAGTATGATCTTTCTTATGCTGTGCTGAGCAGCGGACCGGATCCCGTTGGAGATGGATCTTTCGACATCATGTATCTTCCGAGCCCGAGCAGTCCTGTGGAAGGTGAAGGATCGGAAGCGGCAAGGACGTTCACGGTCTCCTTCGGCTTCAGGGATGGACTTCCCCAGCCGGATATCTACAAGCTGATATTCACATTCGCACCGTATGTGTACAAACTCAGATACGGCATATATGCGATCGCGGCAGTATCTCTGCTCACCGCGATACTGAGCTTCGTAGCGCTGATGTACGTGTCGGGACACAGACCTGACACAGAAGAGATAGTGCCGGGGCCTCTGAACAGAGTGCCGTTCGATCTGATGGCGGCGGCAGTGGCAGCTTTTGCGGTATTGTCGTTCTATATAGCACAGGATGCCCCGGATGTCCTCGGAGCGGTCTTCGCCTGCGCTGCAGCGGTCATACTGCTCTGCCTGGGTATAGGGCTGTGCATGAGCATGGCTTCCAGGATAAAGCAGGGGAATCTCCTTCGGAACACGCTGACCGCCAGAGTGCTGATGCTCATAAGCGGGTGTCTCGGAGTGATGTGGGGGATCGTAAAGAAGGTATTCGGATATTTCAGAGACGGACTTCGGAATATCCCCGTGGTGTGGAAGACGGTCCTGGCATATCTGGGATTCTCATTCGTCGAGATGATAGCGGCCCCCGCCATAGACGACACTGCAGAAAGGGTGGCTCTGTTCGCATTTGAGAGGATGCTGCTCCTGCCCGGCGTCGTGATCATAGCCATTGCTCTCAGGAAGCTCTATAAGAGCGGACAGGCTCTGGCGGCAGGAGATCTGTCGCACTACACAGATACCAAGGGGATGTTCTGGGACTTAAAGAGACACGGCGAGGATCTGAACAATATCGCCAAAGGCATGGCTATCGCGGTGGACGACCGCCTCAAGAGCGAGCGCATGAAGACTGAACTCATAACCAACGTGTCCCACGACATCAAGACACCTCTGACCTCCATAATCAACTACGCGACGCTGATAGGCGAGGAGCAGAGCGACAACGAGAAGATCAATGAGTACTCGGAGGTGCTCGTCAGGCAGTCCGAGAGGCTCAAGAGACTCATAGAGGACCTCGTGGAGGCCTCCAAGGCTTCCACCGGGAATCTGGAAGTCGAGCTGGTGCCCTGCAGCGCTTCCGTCTTCCTGGACCAGGCTTCCGGGGAGTATTCCGAGAAGCTGGAAGCGGCGGATCTCACGCTGGTGACAAAAGCTCCGGAGAAGGAGATGACCATCATGGCGGACGGCCGCAGGATGTGGAGGATCTTCGACAACCTGATGAACAACATCTGCAAGTACGCCATGCCGGGGACGAGAGTCTACCTCTCTCTCGAGGAGGAGAACGGCAGCGCGGTGTTCACCTTCAAGAACACGTCCAGGGACGAGCTCAACATCTCGGAGGAGGAGCTCATGGAGCGCTTCACAAGAGGCGACTCATCCCGCAACACGGAGGGGAATGGCCTTGGGCTTTCCATCGCCAGAAGCATGGCGGAACTGCAGGGAGGCACGCTGAACCTCTCCATAGACGGAGACCTTTTC
>JAFYZG010000183.1 GCA_017548825.1 Oscillospiraceae bacterium | reverse complement strand
GATCTCTTTGACCATCTTTGCCAGCTCCATAGGAGTCATCTGCCCGTTGTCCGGCATGATCAGGACTTCATGAATGGAACTCGGCAGGACGAAATAATCCTTGCCAACGATCTCTCCGATCTTTTCCTTCATGCCCGGATAGAAGAGCGCTGACGCGCCGAGGCGTCCGTCTTCGGTCGTCAGGACCAGCAGCGTATCTTCCGGCGCGTCTCCGCCCGTCAGATAATTCTCCGGTTCCATGCCGGTCATAGATCCGAACAGCATATCCTGTATGGCGCAGAGCTTCGGATGACTCTGTGACACAGAGCGCTTCATCGCGTCCTCAAGGATAACTTCGGGGTTGGTGTCCGCAAGACCGGAAGCAAGCTTCGCAGGGACATTGGCGATCCCGCCGTCTGCGATCTCTTCAGGCAGTTCCATATAGGCGACAAGGGCCAGTCCGCAGCCGACAGGTTCGTATACGCTGTTCTGCAGCGTTTCAGGGTTTCTTTTGATATCCATCAGCCTTACGCGTAGACTGTCCCGGATATCCTCATAGCTTTGTATTCTGTAGGTATTCATAGTCATTCCTTCCTTCCATTAAAGTCCCATCATTTCTCTGACAATACGGTCCGCCATCTTAACCGAGCCGACCAGGATCAGCATGTTGAAGATGAGTTCGCCGATATAGCTCCAGACCATTGACGCCGCCGTAGCGGTCGTATCTACAACAGGCGGGCTGGATGCGAAAACAGAGAAGATGATGCACGCCAGCACGATAATCGCACCTTCCAGACAGACGCCCGCATAGCTCTTGAGAAAGCTCTTGCCGACATTCTGTGTAGGCTCTCCGGCAAACGTGGAGAGCGGCACAGGCGCGATGGCGGTATACATATAAAGTTTGAAAAACCTGCCGTAAACGCTGAGGATCATGATAAAGCTCAGCACCCACACGAACAGACCGCCGATCAGCGTTACTGCCCAGAGCGGGATACTCTCAAAGAATCCGCAGTCCTCAATCGCTGTGACGATTTCAGTTGGCAGCATGGTGGTCGTGGCCGTACCGAACCCCGCTGAGTTCATGATGGTGCTGATGACGCCCTGTATGACGCTCAGGAAAGCCATCATCAATTCGAGACCGTAAGTGATCACGCCTTTTGCGATAGCAAAGCGGATAAACAGTTTGACTGCGTGTTCGGGCTTCTTCACTTCAGCGAAGCTGCCGCAGGTGCGCATTACACCTATAACGAAAAAGAGCACCAGCAGTGCGTATCCGATAGCCTGCAGTGCTCCGTGAATACTTGTGATTACGGACCAGATAGAGCCGCCTTTGAAGTTTTCGGGTGACTGGGTGATGATCATCCAGATCTCAGCCAGTTTCTCGTTCCAGACTTCCAGGGCCCGTTCCAGATTCTGTACAATCCAGTTATCCGACATTCAAACACCTCCTTTCGGGACGGCTCCTTTTGACAGAGCCGTCCCTATTGAACGGATACCGGATCAGCCGACGATAAGATTCAGGATCTCTTTTGCGAAAGTGATGATGATACCGCCCGCAAGAGTCAGGAAACCGTTGGAACGCTGAGAGGGGTCATGGCTCTGGAAAGACATGCCGACCTGCACGATGCCCCAGCCGAGAATGATAAGACCGACTGCGCGGATCAGACCGAAGATGAAATCGCTGAGGTTGTTCACGACGTTGATGGGATCGCCGCCCGCCGCGAAAGCAACAGTGCCGGTGCCGAGCATCATGGCAAGGCAAAGTACGGCAGCCGCGTAGACGCGGAAACCCTTCTTGACCTTTGCGGGAGTCTCAGGCTTGTTCTTGTTTTTTCTGCTCATTTTTCTTTTCCTCCATTTTCTTTTTGAGTAATTCTTCGAACTCCTCCTCGCAGAAGAAGAGGTATTCGTCTTCACCGACAGGATCTGATTCTGCTTTCTTGAGAAGGCCTTCGTCGATCTCAAGCGTAGCGATGCTGATAAGGTCCTCGCCGTGTCGGTACGGTTCGGCACCACCGTCCGTGGTGAACCTGACGTTGGGATGCTTCGTAATGTCGTACTTCAGATCCTCAACCGGGCATTCGCCGCGAATGAACAGCAGGGCGTACTGGTTATCCAGCTTGCGAACCTCATCCGGCGTCATGAGCTCGCGGCCCGTGATCTGCCAGTTGGTGGTATAGCTGCCGTTCCTGCCTCTGGCACGACCGTAAGTATTGGTATCAATAGTCTCTTTACCGAGTAGCTTTGATACGTACTCATGAGTGGACTGCTCATTGCCGCCGAGATACAGGAACTCGTCGCAGTTGCCCACGATGGATTCCCACTGCTTTTCGAACAGAGCCTTAAGCTGCGCAAGGTTCTGGATTATGATACTGACGCTTATCTCACGCGAACGCATCGTGGAGAGCAGCTTGTCAAATTCGTCAGGCAGCGCGACGTTCGCGAACTCGTCCATACAGAAATGGACGTGAACGGGAAGCCTGCCGCCGTGGATGATATCCGCCTGGTAATAAAGCTGCTGGAACATCTGCGTATAGAGCATTCCCACGAGGAAATTGAAGGAACTGTCGTTGTCCGGGATAACAGCGAAGATTGCCGTTTTCTTTTCTCCCAGGCTCCACAGCTCCATTTCGTCGTTTTGGGTTATGCTCGCAAGGCTTTCCAGATTGAACTTTTCCAGACGTGACATCAGCGTGATCTGGATCGACTTCAGAGTCTTGCCGGAGCCGGAGTGATAGCTGCGGTAATACTTCAGCGCTATGTGTTCCGGGTTCCTCATCTCAAGACGCTCGAAGAGAATATCCAGCGTGGAACGGTACGTCTCGTCATCCTCTCTGACATCACCGGCGCGGATCATGTCCATGACCATCGGAAAGTTCTGTTCCTCAGGCGGTGCCTCGTAATGCAGATAAAAAATAAGGGCCAGGAGCAGCATCGTCGCAGCCTGGTCCCAGAAAGGGTCCTGCGTCTGAGAGCCCTTTGGCGTGGTGTTCTTGAACAGGTTTGTCACCAGCCGCTGAATATCGTTGTCGTTCCGAAGGTAAACGAAAGGATTGTAGCAGTGGGACCTGTCCATATTTACAAGATCCAGCACACGGATCTCGTACCCGTGCTCCTCCAGGAGAGCCCCTGTAGACGCTAAGAGCTCGCCCTTCGGGTCAAGGACGCAATAGCTGGTATTGCAGTTCATGATGTTGGGCTTGGCGAAAAAGCGGGTCTTGCCGGAGCCTGATCCGCCGCATACCAGCGTGTTCAGATTCCGCCTGTGCTTCCGTCCGTCAAGCCCAATGGAAACGTTTTGAGTAAGGATCTTGTTTTCGGTTTTTGGCGTATCGGCATACTTTCTGTTGATCCGTTCCGGCATGCCCCATTTGGCCGAACCGTGCTCTTCACGCCTTCTGTAGTTTCGTTCCGATGAGAGATATATCCCAAGGATCATTGCATAGCCGAAAAGCAGAGTGAGGACAGTTTTCAGACTGCCCTCACAGAGCGTGATTCGGAAAGGATTGTTCATGACCTCTCCGAAGTTCTTTACCAGGCCTACAATGCCCTCATCGAAATACGGCGCAATCAGAAGACCGAGCCAAATAACAGGAACGGTGCCGAGACAGTAGAGAATGATATTCTGCCGGGAAAGCTTATCGTGCCTCACGGTCAGCCTTTCTCTTTTCCTTTTGTGTCGGGGCATCGATGACCTTCCGGAGGAGATCGTCTACCTCTTCTGTGGGCTTCTCATCCCTTATGAGGTCATTGCGGAAGTCAGCGAGACCGCTGACCAGAAGACGCTGCTCAAAATCGTCCAGCGTCACGACCACCTTTTCATCCGGTGCCATCAAAGCGTTACCTCCTTATCCGATTTCTTTCTGACCGGAACGGAAATGTGTTCCAGTACCGGAGTCTTTACCGGAGAGCCTTCGGACGACTTGTTCCTCTGTTCGTCGCGGATCTGTCTGAGCTCTTCCTTCACGGAAGGACGGGAGCTATGATCACCACGTTCAGGGTCGCCCACGTCGCTTCGGGCTCTTCTGCTCTCGGATGAAGGCTCGGACGGACGGGACTTCGCAGTCCGGGCCATGGTGGGGTTTCCGTTTTCCGGCCTTTCCGAAGTCGGATTCTCTTTCTCCGTGACAACGGTATCCAGGAACTCATTGAGCTTTTCATCCACGGACTGGGTTCTTTCCGGAGGAGCGATATCCTCGCCGGTCTGAACCTTTGCATCCCTGGATTTCTGGATCTCGGTCTTTACGGAAGCCATATCCACCGTGGCGAGATTGAAGCGCTCGAAGATACGGTTGATCTTGCTTGCATCTTCTGCACGGACCATGATATCCGTCAGACCGTCGTTGGCCTTGTTGTCTTTCAGCACGCAGTAGAGCACACCGTACTTTTTCGCCTCCTCGCAGAACTTCTGGAGCTCGCCGTCCTTTACGGCAAACACCTTC
>JAFYZG010000182.1 GCA_017548825.1 Oscillospiraceae bacterium | reverse complement strand
GTCTGGGAGTCAACTTCGACAAAGAGCTCCAGCTGGAGCTTCTGAAGGACGCCGAGAGGCTCGGCAAGGGCGGCGGATTCAGTTTCGCCACCGACATCTGATCACATATCTTAAACAGCGGGGAGAACGCCTTCTCCCCGCTGTTTTACGCTGCTTCCCTCTGCGCTGTTTCTGTAATTCCCGTCCTGTATCTGTTATGATACAGAATATGGAAGAAATGGTCATCAGGATCGCCGAAGCGGTCAGAAAAGCAGGCGGAAACACATATCTGGTGGGCGGTTGCGTCAGGGACAGCATAATGGGACGTCCCGTGAACGATCTGGATATCGAGGTTCACGGCATATCCCAGGAATCGCTGTACGACCTTCTGTCCTCCTTTGGCAGGCCTCTGACATACGGCGCCAGTTTCGGCATCATCAGCTTTCCCGATCTTGACCTTGACATAGCTCTTCCCAGAAGAGAAAAAGTCACTGCGGAAGGCGGACACCGCGGATTCGATATAGAGATCGATCCGTTCATAGGCACCGAAGGCGCCGCCAGACGCCGGGATTTCACCGTGAACGCTCTCATGCAGGACGTGCTGACCGGCGAGATCATTGACCACTTCGGAGGTCTCCGGGATATAGAAGAAAAGATCCTGAGGCATGTGGACGACTGCTCGTTTCCGGAAGATCCGCTGAGGGTCTACAGAGCGGCGCAGTTCGCTTCACGCCTCGGATTCACGGTCGCACCGGAAACGGTCGGGCTCTGCCGCGGCATAGACACTTCCACTCTCTCAGCCGAGAGAGTGGAGGCGGAACTCAGGAAAGCACTGCTGGACGGGATCTCCCCTTCCGTTTTCTTTACGGTGCTTGAACAGATGGACCAGCTCAGGACCTGGTTCGGCGAGATAGACCGCATGAGGGACATAGAGCAGGATCCCGTGTTCCATCCTGAAGGCAGCGTTTTCATACACTCGATGCAGGTCCTTGACAGAGCCGCTGCATACCGGGACAGAGTGAGCGATCCCTACTCCTTCATGCTGCTGGCGCTGCTTCACGACATCGGAAAGATAGAGGCGACCGAAGTCATAGACGGAAGGATCCACGCATACGGACACGAGGTGCTGGGACTTCCCCTGCTGGACAGGTTCCTCGACAGGCTCGTATCGAAGTCATCGGTCAAAAACTACGTCAGGAACATGGTGCCTCTGCACATGAAGCCCAACGTCGCGGCATTCAACAGAGTGTCTGTCAAGTCCACTAACCACATGTTTGACGACGCCTGCGCCCCGGAGGATCTCATATACATGGCAATGAGCGACCGCCCCGTAAAGGCGGGAGACGTGCCCTTCTCCGGCGACAGCGGTTTCCTGTTTGAACGGCTGGAAGAATACCGGCAGACCATGTCGCGTCCCTTTGTCATGGGAAAGGACCTGATCGATTCCGGTCTGGAGCCCGGGGAGGATTTCAGCGATATACTGGATTTTGCGCATAAACTGCGTCTCGCGGGAATAGATAAGATATCCGCGCTGAAACAGACCATCGCGTATGCGAGGCAACTGAGGAAAAAGAATGTATCAGACTGACAGTCTGCAACAGAATAGGTTCGGCCTGCTGAACGTGACAACTCTCAAGCTGATCGCGGTCGTCAGCATGCTTATAGACCATATAGGATACGTATTCTTCCCCTCTGTCAGATTGCTGAGGATCATAGGCAGGCTCGCAATGCCGATCTACTGTTTCTGTGTTTCGGAAGGTCTCATACATACCAGCAACAGAAAGAACTACCTGATCAGAATAATCATCTTTGCTCTAATCAGCGAGCTACCCTTCGACTTCGCTTTCAACGGGGGATTCAAACTCAGGGATGAAAACGTCATGTTCACGTTCATCTGTGCGATCCTTGGCATAGATATCAGCGAATTCATACTGAAGAAGAGCCGTTCATCCGCGGCAACAGTTTTTTCTCTGGTGACCGCGCTGCTTTTCGCAGCACTGGCCGAATTGATTCATACGGATTACGGTATCTTCGGAGTGGTCCTGGTATACGTGTTCTATTTCTTCAGATCTTTCCCCGTTCTCAGGCTCATGGCCGCCGCGCTGTTCGTTACTGTCACCTGCTGGGGAAACCGTGAACTCTACTGCCTTCCCGCGTTCCTGCTGCTCGCCGTGTACAACGGTCAGCGCGGAGCGGGCTTCAAATACCTGTTCTACAGTTTCTATCCGGTCCATCTGGCGGTGTTGGCGCTGCTCGACCGGTTCCTGTTCTGAGATCTTTGTCTGCGGAGGATAATCGGTCAACTACTCATGACTGAAGTCACGAGCTTGTACCTGCCCGGTGGTTCACGGCTTTAGGCCTCCCACCTTTGCCCTGTTATCAGGATTTGTTCCTGTCAGTTTATATCTGACAGACTGGCGGTACATCGTGGGGTGATTGACTGCACCCCGCCTGCGGGAGCATGCTCCCACAAGATGGTATCGTTACTTTCTACGACACCTTCAACTTTTGTAGATACTTCGTTCCCATCCTCTGCAGGTTTATCGCTCCGATACGGTCATCATTAGTGGTATATCCGCATTCTCTGCACCGGAACACATGTTTCCCGTGATCCCTGTTGTTCTTCTCTCTGTGTCCGCATATGGGACAGGTCTGAGAAGTGTATTTCGGATCTACCTTGATGACAACGCTTCCGTTCATCTGAGCCTTGTATGTCAGTTTTTGTTCCAGATCATAGTAAGGCCAGCTTACCTCTATGTATCTGTCATTTACTCTGACACGCTCAGTGGCGGAACGTATCCCCGTCAGATCTTCCAGAACGAATAACGTACCTTCCGGATTATCACGGATCAGTGCCTTCGATAAACAATGGTTCACATCGTTCATCCAGCGGTTCTCTCTCCGCCCGATGGCACGCATCCTTCTTCTGGCAGATGATGTCTGCTTCTTCTGCAGATTCTGACGAAGTTTCTTGTAGTGAGCTCTCTTCTGTTTGATCTCTGCTCCTGAGACAAAGGAAGTCTTCT
>JAFYZG010000181.1 GCA_017548825.1 Oscillospiraceae bacterium | reverse complement strand
TTCCGCCCGGGACGTATATACCTGCGCGGTCCATAGGCACCACACGCTGTCCCAGAACGACGCCGTTCTCCTTTGTGAAAAAGAATCCCTGCCTCTGCTGCTTTTCATGGAATTCCCTGATATTGGCAGCCGCTCTGTTAAGAAGTCCCATGAATTCGGGACCGACTTCCTTTACTGCATCATTTATCTCTTCACCGCTGACAGACAGAGACGACAGCTCGACGCCGTCAAACTGTTTCGTATAGTCGTAGAGCGCTTCGTCACCCCTCTCCCTGACGTTTCTGATGATCTCGGAGACGACCTTTTCCGCCTTGACGGTCGGGAGCTCTCTTTTCAGTATCTCTTCCTTCGGCATGTCGCCAAGCTTTAGGATGCGAATCATGTTATATATCCTTCCTTTGATCAGTATTCCTATGCTTCCTCAGAGAGCTTGCTCACAAGTTTCTCGATCTCGGAAGTCTTGAATTTGAAGCTTGCCTTGTTGGCGATAAGACGTGCGCTTATGGGGAATATGTCCTCCACGACTTCCAGATCGTTCTCTCTAAGCGTGGTCCCGGTCTCCACGATATCCACGATCACATCCGAAAGACCGAGTATCGGAGCGATCTCTATGGATCCGTTAAGATGAATGATATCGATCTCTCTGCCCAAAGACGCGTAATACCTTTCCGCGATATGCGGAAACTTGGTCGCGACCCGCAGCGGACGCCGCGTGTCGTCACGGAATCCTTTCGGCGCAGCCACCGCCATCCGGCAGATCCCTGTGTTGAGGTCAAGCAGCTCATAGATCTCGGGCCCCTGCTCCAGAAGTATGTCTTTGCCGGCCACCCCGATATCCGCGGTGCCCCTTTCCACGTATATAGCTGCGTCGGCAGGCTTTACCCAGAAATAGCGCACTCCCGCATCCGAGTTCTCGAATATCAGCTTCCGGCTGTTCTCCATGAGAGCGGGACACGGGTACCCTGCTGCGGCGAATCTGGAATAGACTTTTTCGCCGAGCCTGCCCTTGGGCAGCGCGATATTCAGTAAGCGGTCTATGCCTGCCATGTTATGCTGCCTTTCTCAAAAATGCCGGTACGTCCTGCGCGGACTCCGGAAGAAGCTTTTCCGGTCCTTACCGTGAACCCGTCTTCCTGAAGTCCTTCGACTGCTGCTGCCAGTTCTCCGGGATCCGTATCTGCCCCGTAGAGCAGGAGTATGTCGAAATCAGTAGATGCCGGTGTATCGTCAAGCCGTTCGAGACTGTCCAGGTATACCGCGAATCCCGCTGCACCGGCGTTCTTTCCGAGTCGGCGCGTCAGATTGTCGTACTGTCCTCCGGAAAGCACGGCTGCGGGCAGTCCTGCGATGAAACCCTTGAAGATCAGTCCGTTATAGTAGTTGCGGTCTCCCGTCACAGAAAAATCCACTATGATCTTTCCGCTGAAACCGCCTTCGGAAAAGACCGAGAGCGTGCAGCGGAAGAATTCGAACTCCTCTTCTGCCCCGGCGCCGAATGCTATCTGTCCTATCTCAGGCAGCACTTTCTCCGGTTCTCCGTACAGTGAGAGAAGTCTCGTCAGTTCTTCTCCTTTTTCGGGAGATATGTCTCTATCCCTCAGTATCGTGCGGATCCCGTGCAGGTTCTTCTCTCCTACAGCTGCAAGTATCTCTTCCTGCAGAACCGGGTCGGACGTGATCCGGTCCAGCACCGCCGACAGGATCCCCAGATGTGCGATATCCAGCACAAAATCATCGGAAACGGACTCCAGGCTCTTTGCCGCCAGGATCAGTACTTCACCGGCAGCCGCCGGATCCAGCGTTCCGATGCATTCCAGCCCGGCCTGCCGGATCTCTCTGAACGTTCCGGCGCCGCGGCTGAAACGGTATATGTTCTCGTCGTAATACAGTTTCTCAGTACCTTCCGAGCCTTCACGGTAGTTCTTGACTATGGACAGCGTTACGTCGGGTTTGAGTGCGAGAAGCCGTCCGCTGGTATCGGTAAACGTTATCACGCTGTCCGAAACGAGGAAGTCCTTATTGCGGCTGTACAGGTCGTATTCCTCGAATTTGCCCATCCTGTAAGGTATATATCCGTATCTGCGGTACAAAGCGCGCAGCGCAAAAGCGGTCTGTTCGGCGCGTGTCACAGTAGTTTCATCGAAAAGCACGGTTCACTCCTCCTTACCTGCCTTCATCCGGTCGATGACCGCCCGGTATCCGCCGGCGCCATACTGCAGACAGCGGTTCACACGGCTGATGGTAGCTGTGGAAACACCTACCTGTTCCGAGATCTCGTGATAATTCTTCCCCTGGTCCAGAAGCAGCGCCGTATCCAGCCGCTGCGACATGTCTATGATCTCGTTGATGGTGCATATATCTTCAAAAAAGGCGGCACACTCTTCTTCGTCCCTGAGCAGAGTGACGGCATGGAACAGTCTCGCCGCTGCATCTTCCTGATAGATCTTCAAAGCAGGTCACCTCCCTCAACTTTAACGCTTTACCATATTATCATACTAAATCAATAAAGTCGAGAGCTGCCAACAAAAAAACTCTGACCCTTTTTCACTTGCGGGATACCTGTTCCGTCGTTCTGCGGGATCGAATCACTGTACAGCGGTGTTTTTTCGCTATTTTATTAAAAAGTATTGTATAGTATATATACCGATACATTTAGGAGGATCTTTCATGTTTTGTCCAAAATGCGGCACCAATATTCCTGATGGAGCACTGTTCTGTCCGAAGTGCGGAACCCGGATCCTTCAGGATGCTCCCAACGTGTCGTATCAGAATCAGGGAGGTTCTTCCTCTCTTCCTCAGCAGAGTTCCGTACAGAGCGCTGCGGCCTACATACCGGCGGCTCTTCCTGAGACCAAAGCCAAAAAGAAACCGGGATGGATCCCTGCAGTCATCATCCTTGCCGGACTGGCTGCGGGCCTGTGGTTTTTCGGAAAACCTTTCCTGGAGAAGTATATAGATCTTCCCTGGGGCAAAAAACAAGACAGCCCTGTTGAAGTTATCATCCCGGAAGATCTTGGCCAAAGCAGTTCTTCTCAGGTCAGCAACACAGATGAGACCGGATCGTCCGACGATACACATATCAGTCCTGATCCGGGTTCCTCCGAATCAACTGTCACCGAACCTGTCCCGGAACCATCGAATACCGAAACAGAGCCGGAATCTTCTGGAGTTCAGTCATCCGTATCAGAATCAGTCTCACAGCCCTCTGCAGAGCAGACACATACAGGCGAACTGTCCTTCGACTCATTCATCACCGCAGAGTCATTCCTGGAGACCGGGATACCCTCAACTGCCGAATGGCGTCAGCCATATACTTTTGAGGGGGCGTGGGGATACGAAATGATCTTCGATGAACTCGGTTACAGTGAGATAGGAGACTGTAGCGTCGTCTTCGGTCAGAACGGAGTCACACTTGATCTCTATCCGACCTATGCGAAAGACGGTTACGAAATGTATCCGACGAGCAGAGAAGAGATCGGATATAATACATTCTCCGGATCGATGAGAGACGAGGACTTCATTCTTGAAGACCCGGGGCACGCCTCCACTATATCAGTCGGCACATTCATATTCCTGGATGGCGAAGAGTATGCTTACGGCAGCATCGCCACTTCAAACGGCCTTATCGGAACTCTGATCTTCAAAAGATATTGATTTGTATTCTCTGAAAAGCACACTCCCTTCCGTCCTGTGCTTTTGTCTATAATCTGTTAACTCGTTTCTGTCGCTCAGGGATCGTATCCTGAGCAGAGGAGGCTGAATGGATCGGAAAACCATAAAGACCTGCCCACGATGCGGGGCAGAGAACGTAGACACCTCATTCTGCACTAATAGCGGTGCGGATCTGCGTAATATAGTGGTACAGTCTGCCGGTACACAAAACACCGGCGTGCGGTACTGTATTAATTGCGGAGCCCCTCTCTCTCCCGGTGCACTGTTCTGCGTCAAGTGCGGCGCAGATAACAGAGTCGCTTCGGCAAGCACCTCATCCGTTTTCGGTGAAGCGGCGTTCTGCATGAAATGCGGCTCCCCGCTCCCTCCAGGGACGGCGTTCTGCATGAAATGCGGACAGCCTGCCGGAACCGTTCCGAACCGTACCTCTCCCGCCGGGACGACCGGGAGCGCGGTTAGGTCTTCCATTCCTCAGACAGTCCCGTCAGGATATGTACCGTCCGTGGAACCTGCGGAGAATAAAGGAGGACTAGGGAGATTTCTTTTCAACCTGATCCTCTTAGCGATCTGCGGGGCACTTGTATACATCGGTGTCAAATACATTCCGGACAACATACGGGATGCGAGGCTGCCAAAGGTCACAGT
>JAFYZG010000180.1 GCA_017548825.1 Oscillospiraceae bacterium | reverse complement strand
TTCATGTGGGAAGCGGAAAGGTAAGGTGCGCCCACGGGCTGCTGCCGGTTCCCGCTCCCGCGACCGCATATATACTGAGGGACGTCCCTGTCTACGGCGGCAGGATCCAGGGCGAGCTCTGCACTCCTACCGGGGCGGCGCAGTTAAAGCACTTCGTGACATCCTTCGGGGACATGCCTCCCATGAAGGTCAGCGCCATAGGCTACGGAATGGGAAACAAGGATTTCGAAGCCGCCAACTGCGTTAGGGCGATGCTGGGCGAGACCGGCACCTCCGGCGACACCGTGGCGGAGCTCTCGCTGAACGTGGACGACATGACGGCGGAGCAGATAGGGTTCCTCTCGGAGAAGCTCTTTGAGGCAGGGGCTCTGGAAGTCTACACCGTGCCCATCGGCATGAAGAAATCGAGGCCAGGTACGCTGATCAGCGTAATGGCCAGGGAAGCCGACAGGGACAGGATCCTGGAGCTGATATTCAGGCATTCGACCACTCTCGGAGTGCGCGAGAACATAAGCAGGAGATACACCCTGGACAGAAAGATCGAGACGGTGGAGACCCGTTTCGGACCTGTCAGGAAGAAGGTCTCCCGCGGATACGGCGTCACCAGGGAGAAATTTGAGTACGACGACCTCTCCAGGATAGCCGGAGACAACGGCATTTCGCTGAATGACGTCATCAAAGAGATAGAGAAGAAATAAAACTGAAGACAGGGGACAACGAATATGGCAAAGAGCATTGCGGGGCATGAACTGCTTCCCGGAATTACCGTAAGAGATCACATCCATGTGGAAGGAACCGGGATCGACGTGCCGTATGTTCTGCTCTGCGGTACAAAACCGGGACCGACGGTGATGATCTCGGCCGGCATACACAACGCCGAGTACGTCGGCATCCAGGCTGCGGTAGAGCTGGCGTCCGAACTGGACGTCAGAGAACTGAGCGGAGATCTGATCATCCTTCCGCTGTGCAACCGCTCCGGCTTTGAGCACAGGACCATGTCCATGGTCTATGAGGACGGAAAGAACCTGAACCGCGTCTTCCCGGGCGACCCGGAGGGGACCGCGGCGGACCGCCTGGCATATACGATCTTCCACACGTTCATCAAAAACTCGGACGCACAAATCGACCTGCACTGCGGCGACGGATATGAGACCCTCGTTCCGTTCGCATACTACGTGGGAGATACGCCCGCGGAGGAGACTTCCCGCAGGATGGCCGCCTGCGTCGACACGCAGTTCTGCGTGCGTTCCCGCTGTACCACCGGCGGCGCGTACAATCTGGCTGCCATAAACGGGGTGCCCAGCGTCCTCATAGAGCGCGGGCAGCTGAGTCTCTATCCCAGAGAAGAGATCGACGCCGACAAGGCAGACGTCCGCAATATACTGAAATACCTCGGTGTTCTGGAAGGCGATCCCGTATTCCATCAGAAGACACAGCTCATGGAGTACGACGACGTATCGCCCTGCACCGGATTCTGGTATCCGGAAAAGAATCCCGGAGACTTCTTCCGCGAAGGGGAAAAGCTGGGCGAGATCCGCGACTGCTTCGGGAACAGTCTGTTTACCGAGTACGCGGAGCGGGACGGCGTGCTGCTGTATCAGTGCGCTTCACTGAATATCCTTGAGAAAGGACCGATGATCGCCTATGGTGTCACCGAGGGACCTCTCTTCTGAAAACAGATCCTACTGGACCGGCCGCGCGCCGGGTTATTCCGAGATAAACCGTCAGGAGCTCTCCACTCAGCAGAAGCAGAAGTGGAAAGATCTTCTTTGCGATGAGATCGCGCGGCGATTTCCGGGAAAGCCGGCGCAGGAGATCAGAGTACTCGACGTGGGGACCGGCCCCGGATTCTTTGCGGTGCTGCTGTGCGAGATAGGATGCAGCGTCACCGCTGTGGACCTCACTCCCGCGATGCTCAGCGAAGCCGGGAAGAACGCAGGAGAACTCAGAGACCGCATACGCTTCCTGGAGATGGACGCGCAGTCGCTGGAGTTCCCGGAAGGCAGTTTCGACCTTATCGTCAGCCGCAACCTGACCTGGGATCTGCCGGATCCCGCGCAGGCCTATTCCGAGTGGGCCAGAGTGCTGGCGCCGGGAGGGATGCTGCTGGTCTTTGACGCCAACTGGTACTCGTACCTGTTCGACGAAGAGGACAGGAGAGCGTACGAGCGGGACCGGATCAACAGCGTAGAGAAAGGCGTTCCGGACCAGAACGTCGGGGAGAACTTCGACGTGATGGAGGACATCGCCAGGAGGCTTCCGCTCTCCGGGATACGGCGACCGGAATGGGATCTGATACAGCTCGCAGCATGCGGCCTGACCGCCGAGACAGACGAAGAGATATGGCGGAAAGTATGGTCGGAAGAGGAGAAGATCAACTTTTCCTCCACGCCGATGTTCCTTGTCAGAGCATACCGCTGAGTGCCTTCCGGCGTTGTTGACTTCAACAGATCGTTGTGACAAAATAAACACAAACAGAATATTGTGTCGGAATACGGTTTGAAAGGTTGTAAGCTGAGTAGAATAATTGCGCATTCGGTTCGAATCCGAAACAAACACCATTACTGTATTTGGGATATGTCTTCACGGGGAGCACCGGGCTTTCCCGGAGAAGCGCTGTTTTCATGAGTCAGAAAACTTCCGTATTCCGTTGTTTACACTTAACTGGTGATAAGAGTGCAGACAGCCGGGCAGGCGCATATACGCGCCGTTCGGTCCGGTGCACTCCTTTTTTATGACAGAAAAGAGCTGCGCCGGCGGCTCGGTAGATACGGAGAGATATAAATGAGTGAACCCATCAAAGACCGTGTCGTGAGATACTGGTCACGCAGGGCGGAAGGCTTCGAGGAGCAGCGTCTGCGCGAATATGACAGCGAAAAGCATGAGAGATGGCTGGCAGAGTTCGACCGCTATCTTCCCCAGGGTGAGCATCTGCGCATCCTGGACGCGGGAACGGGCACCGGATTCTTTGCATGCCTGCTCGCCGCGAGGGGACACGACGTCACAGGCATAGATCTTTCCGCCGAGATGATAGGACACGCTGAGCATATGGCAGGCGTGCTGGGGGTGAAAGCGAAGTTCATGGTGATGGACGCGGAGGCCCCGGATCTGCCTGACGGAAGCTTCGACGCGGTGGTCACCAGGAACCTCACATGGACGCTTCCCGACATGCAGAGAGCCTACCGCGAATGGCACAGGCTCCTTAAGGAGGGCGGGGTACTCATAAACTTCGACGCCGACTACAGCGCGGCGCTTGAGGACGAAGAGCCGGAGCTGCCCGAGAACCACGCCCACAAGCTGGTCCCGCAGGAGATGAAGGCCGAGAACGACGCCATCACGATGGAGATCGGCGCCCTCCACCGGCCCCGCCCGCAGTGGGACGTCCAGCTGCTGACGGAGACCGGATTCGGCAGGGTCATCGTAGATACTGAAGTATATAAACGCATATACGCAGAAGTGGACGAGTTCTACAACCCGGTCCCGATCTTTACTGTAGCGGCGTACAAATAAAGGACGGCAGGGCCCGCAGGGGCCTGTCATCCGCAAGAAAAACAGAATACAGACGCTTTTCCCGGCAATCGAATTTGCACATGGAAGGGTATAAGACCCACGAGCAGGTCACTGTCGGAGCCGGACGGCTCCAAGTCAGATACATGGGGGAAAGCGGCACACCGTTCCAGCGCAATGTGTGTGGTGCAGGCGACAGGCCATAACTATGCGCGGAACCGTTTCTCACTTCGGTACCGCGCTTTTTTGCGCCGGTACACAGGATGAGTATCCGGCAGTGCCGGCATCCGCCGGTCCTGCCATAAAAGATACATAAAAACCATTGTCATGGAGGAAAAAATGAAAAAACTCATCGCCCTTATGATGATCCTCGTCCTTTCTCTTTCCCTGGCTGCATGCGGAAAGAAGGAAGAGGACGTGACTCCGGAACCGGAACCCGAAAAGAAGATACTCCGCATGGCGGAGAGCTTCGCTTATGCCAGCCTGGATGCCCACAAGGACTGGAACGGCTGGTACACCTCGATCTACGGCATGACCGAGACGCTGTTCAAGGTCGGAAACGACCTCTCCGTACAGCCGCTGCTCGCGACCAAGGCCGAGACCAGCGAGGACGGTCTCACATGGACCATCACGCTGACCCCCAAAGCGACATTTTCAAACGGCAAGGCCGTTACCGCTGACATGGTGATCCGCAACCTGCAGAGGATAGGGGAAGTGAACGACCGCTTCCACGACGTCAGCGAATATGTGCTGACCAAGATCGACGATACCACGTTCACGATCACCACC
>JAFYZG010000179.1 GCA_017548825.1 Oscillospiraceae bacterium | reverse complement strand
CACCACTACATAGCAGTCATCGTGGACATACCTCTCAGCCAGCGGCCTGGCTGTTATGGCGTCGCAGTTCTCATACTGCCTCATAAAGCTCCTGCAGTACTTCTTCTTGTCCTTGCAGATATCCTCGTAGCTGGGCAGTACTATCGCGTCCTCCGGGGCCGTCCGGGACTTCCAGACAGTACCCCTTACCCAGTTGATCTCGCTGACTGGTGTTCCCGCCGCGATGGCATTGGCTATCTCCAGGTCGGAGCGCTCTCCCATGCCCCAGCAGAGCAGGTCCGCCTCGCTGTCAAGCAGCACGGATCTTTTAACCGAATCGCTCCAGTAATCGTAGTGCCCGAGTCTCCTGAGGCTGGCTTCCATCCCGCCGGCAATGAGCGGCACGTCGGGATATGTCTTTTTTATCGCTCTGCCGTAAACCGTCAGCGCGTAGTCCGGCCTTCCTCCGTATTTGTTTCCCGGAGCGTAGACGTCAGTTCTCCTCTTCCGTTTGGCAACAGTATAATTGTTGACCATGGAGTCCATGTTCCCCGAGTTGATGAAGAACCCTATCCTCGGCCTGCCGAAAACTCTGAAGGCATTCGGATCACTGACGTCGGGTCTGGGTATGATCCCGACCTTATAGCCGTTAGCCTCGAAGATATGTCCGATGACGGAGATCCCGAAGGAAGGGTGATCGACATAGGCGTCACCCGTCACCAGCACTATATCGGCGTCTCCGCCGAGTTCTTTCCTGTTAAGCGCGAAAAAGGACATCATTATCTCTCCCGGACTCTGTTGTCAGTTTGCGGCTGTCCCGGTTTTTGCGGCCTGCTTTATGGACAGCGATATGCGTTTCTTCTGCACATCGACACCGAGCACCGCTACGTCCACCACGTCTCCGACCTTTACCGCCTCGGACGGGTGTTTTATGAATCTGTTGGCTATCTCGGATATATGGACCAGGCCATCCTGATGGACTCCTATGTCCACGAAGCAGCCGAAGTCGGTCACGTTGCGCACGGTCCCTCTCATCACCATACCGGGCTTAAGGTCCTCCATCCCCATGACGTCGGTCCTGAGCATGGTGGGCGGCAGCTCGTCTCTCGGATCGCGGCCGGGCTTTACCAGCTCGTTGGCGATGTCCGTGATGGTGGGGACACCCACTCCGCAGCCTGCGGCCGCCTTCTCCGGTCCTATCAGCTCCAGTCTTGCCCTGAGATCCGAGACCTCCCCGTTCTTTACGTCCTCCAGATCATACCCGCAGAGCTTAAGAAGCTGCAATGCGGCGTCATAGCTTTCCGGATGGACCCCGGTGTTATCCAGCACGTTGGTCCCCGACGGGACGCGAAGGAATCCCGCCGCCTGTTCGAAGGCCTTGGGGCCTATCTTGGGGACCTTGAGGACTGTTTTGCGGTCTTTGAACCGGCCGTTCTCCTCGCGGTACTGCACGATGTTCCTGGCAGCAGCGGAATTGAGTCCCGCCACCCTGGCAAGCAGTGACGGCGATGCGGTGTTCAGGTCAACGCCTACCGCGTTGACGCAGTCCTCCACGACCCCTGACAGAGTCTCGTCAAGTCTCGCCTGAGGCATATCGTGCAGGTACTGTCCCACTCCTATGGATTTGGGGTCTATCTTGACCAGTTCCGCCAGAGGATCCTGCAGTCTCCTTGCTATGGAGACCGCGCTTCTGAGCGAGACATCGTACTGCGGGAACTCCGCAGCGCCAAGCTTTGATGCTGAGTACACAGATGCCCCTGCCTCGTTGACCATCATGTACGCCACGCCCGGCATATCCTTTATCATATCGGCGACGAATATCTCCGACTCCTTCGACGCGGTTCCGTTGCCGATGGCGATGGCTTTTACGTTATATTTCCTGATCATGGAGGCCAGTATCCTTTTGGCCTCTTCTTTTTTGTTATGCGGCGGTGTCGGATACACCACTCCGGTGTCCAGCACTTTCCCGGTCTCATCCACCACCGCTATCTTGCAGCCGGTCCTGTAGGCCGGGTCGAAGCCCATGGTGACCATGTTCCTGACCGGAGGCTGCATGAGCAGAGGCTTTAGATTGAGTCCGAACATCCTGATCGCCTGTTCGCTGGCCATGTCAGTCAGTTCTCCCCTGACCTCCCTCTCGATGGACGGGAATATGAGCCTGCTGTAGGCGTCATCAGCAGCGTCCCTTACTAGATCGCAGGTGATGCTTCCGGTATGCCTGACCGAGTGATTTCTGACTATATTCAGAGCCAGCTCCTCCTCTATCTCGATGCCGGCCCTGAGGATCTTTTCGTCCTCTCCTCTGTTTATGGCGAGGATGCGGTGACTGGGCACCGATGACACAGGCTCTGAATAGTCGTAGTAGTTCCTGTAGACAGTGTCTTCCTCCGTATTGGCTTTGGAGACCAGTCTTCCCTTCTTATGGATCAGTTCCTTGAGCAGACGCCTGATGTCGGCGTCGTCGGAGACATTCTCCGCTATGATGTCGGAGGCGCCGGCCAGTGCTGCGGCGGCATCTTCCACTCCCTTCTCCGGGTCCACAAAAGGCGCAGCAAGCTCTTCCGGGGTGCCTTCCATTACGTCCTGCGCGAACAGCGCCTCGGCCAGGGGCTCCAGCCCTTTTTCCTTTGCGACGGTGGCGCGTGTGCGTCTTTTCTGCTTATAAGGTCTGTATATGTCCTCCAGCTCCGCAAGCGTCTCTGCACCCGCTATAGCCTGGCTGAGCTCCTCAGTCATCTTTCCCTGCTCCTCTATGGAGCCGGAGATCTCACTGCGGCGTTTGTCCAGATTCCTCAGGTACGTCATCCTGTCGGAGATCTCCCTGATGAGCTGGTCATCCATCGTCCCGTGCATCTCCTTGCGATAACGGGCAATAAAGGGCACCGTGTTGCCCTCATCCAGCAGCCTGACAACGTTCTCCACGTGGATGAGTTTCTGGCCCGTCTCTCTGGCGATGATCTCTGTATTTCTGTCCATCACTCTCTGCTTCCAGGGATCCCGGAGCCTTCTGCGCTGCGAAACCCCAGCTTGATGCTGTCCTTTCCCATTCTGTTCTTTATGGACGCGACCGCGTCCTCCAGTTTCTCCTGTTTCTGCCTGTCAGTGCCGCCGGAACCTTCGAACAGCGACATCTGGGTCACGGCTTCGTCCTCCGGGACAAGATCCGAACAGCTGATCCCAAGCAGCCTGACCGGTCCGCCTCCGCGATTTGATTCCACCAGTTCGAACGCGATGT
>JAFYZG010000178.1 GCA_017548825.1 Oscillospiraceae bacterium | reverse complement strand
GGTCACGGGTGAGAACGGAAGCGGCAAATCCACCATGGCCAACGTCATAGGCGGCATGCTGCCCTATGAGGGCGGCGAGCTTTACGTCATAGGCCAGCCCACCTCCCACTACAACGCAGCGGACTGGGAGAGATACCGCAGGGATATGATCAGCTTCATATCCCAGGACTACGGCATCCTGCCCGGGAATACCGTGTTCGAGAACGTGGAGAGCGCTCTGATCCTGTCGGGCTGCAGCGAGGCCCTGGCCGGAGACAGGACAAGGGATATCCTGGAAAAGGTGGAACTGTCTGAGTATTCGCGCAGACGCGCGGCGAAACTGTCCAGCGGACAGAAGCAGCGTCTCGCCATAGCGAGAGCGCTGGCCAAGCCCTCCAGGATACTCATCGCCGACGAGCCCACGGGCAACCTGGACAGAGAGAACAGCGACAAGGTCATAAAACTCCTCAGGGAGGCCTCCGAAGATAGGCTGGTCATTCTGATAACACACGAGTTCAGCGAGGCGCAGGACTACGTTACAAGGCACATCGTGCTGTCCGACGGGCAGGTGATACAGGACACAGACCTGAACGGCAGGACTGAGGTCCCGGAACAGGAGACCGCGGAACAGAACGGCGGGATGTCCGTGATGCCCAGGATAGAGAACTCAAAGGGCAGGTCCGCTCAGAAGAGCCTGGCCTCCTACGTAGCCGGGCTCACGGGGAAGGCGCGTCCCGTCTTCTTCTCGCTGACTGCCCTGATACTCATCCTTACCTGCATATCGTCGTTCATCTTCCTGGGGAACTTCATAATAGCGACTGACGACACCACCGCCAGGATCTACGACGACTCGGCTTTCATAAACGGGGACATGACCAGACTAGTCATCGCAAAGGACGGCAAGAAACCCTTCTCGGACGAGGAACTGGTGGAGATCTCACAGCAGAGATACGTCAGGACAGTCGAAAAATACGGATATATCTCCGACATCAACTATTACTACCGCGAGGACGAGGACTACCGGGAGTACACCGGCGTCGACTACGAAGAGGGATACAGCCGGGAGAACTCCGACGCCTACTCCTACACTGTCAACGTGGAGCTTCTGCAGGATCTGCAGAGCGAACCGAAGTTCCTGCGCAGCGTCGGACAGGCCGGCGCCGTAAAGCACGGAAGGATGGCTGAGGGATACTACGAGGTGCTCTCTTCCGATCCGGATTTCAGGACCGGAGACCAGGTAAGGGTCTACATCAAGGACAACAGGCATTGGGCCATTCCGCAGTTCATAGGCATCACCTTCGACGTGGTCGGCGAGACATCGGGAGACAGGGGACTGTATTTCTCGGAGAGCTTCTGCAGGATGATGAACGCTGCCACGCTCGCTTCCATATACAGGCGGGACGGTATGTATTTCGTCGGAGGAGATCTGGGGAAATATCCCGTTGCTCCGTTCGAAGCAGAGCGCTACAGCGATTATATGATCGCTGTCTATCCCAAGCCCGCTCCGACGCCGGACGGAAAACAGCTGGAGCCTTCTAAGGAAGCGGAACCGATAATACCCACGGAGCTCAGGGAGAACGAGTTCGTGATCCCGCCGGACCCGGAGGGACAGGGGCCGGAATACGGCGATACGCTGACTCTCAGCGTCGGGAACTGGTACACGGGGAACACGAGTGATGAATTGCAGGAGGGACGCTCCTACAGCGTATACGACCTGGTGTGCGCAGGACAGTTCAGAAGCGACCATCCCAGGTTCATACTGGTAAATCCCGTCACCTATGAGAAGATGACGGCGGACATGAAGTGCAATCAGGTGTCGGTATTCATAGACGACTACGCCTACACCGACCGCGCGATAGACGAGCTGGTCTCAATGGGTTACGTGGCGCTGTCGCCCTATGCCCAGGGCTCCACGAAGAAGGACGCGAAACTTGAGAACGAGCGCATCAACCTGCTGCGCATCTCACTTGCGGCGTCCGTGATAACGCTGGTGCTGCAGCTGATACTGCTCAGGGTGACCTTCTCGTCGCTGGGCAGTCACTACAGGCTGCTGTCCAACATGGGACTGCGGGCTAAGACCGCTTACGGATCGCTGGCGCTGCTGTTCCTGTTCCTGACCGTGATCTCGGAGATCATAGGTGCGGCGGTGATACTGCTGCTCAACGCCAGAGGCTACATAAGGGTGGTCAATATCTTCAAGTACCTGGATCCGCCGAGACTGATCCTGATATTCGCCGTGCATCTGGTATTCTGCGCGATAGCCTACTTCGCGGTGGCACGCGCAATAAAGAAACAGGTGTTCACCATCAGCGGATTCTATGAGGACATGGACGGAGAACTCATGGAGGAGGTGATGGCGCAGTGATATCGGTCAAAGACCTCACCAAGACCTACAGTCCCGGCACCAGAGCCGCGGAGGAAGTCCTCCACGGCGTCAGCTTCGAGCTGCCGGAGACCGGTTTCGTATGCATCCTCGGACGCTCGGGAAGCGGCAAGACCAGCCTGCTCAACGCCATCGGCGGACTGGACGCGTTCGACAGCGGCACCGTAGAGATAGACGGGACCCGCGTCGGCCGCTCCGACAGAAGCGAGATAGAGAAGCTGAGAAACATCAACTTCGGATACGTATTCCAGAACTACTACCTGCTGCCGGAACATTCGGTGGCATACAATGTATATCTCGGACTTCACTCTCTCGATCTGGACGAGAGACAGAAACTCAAGAGAGTGCAGGACGCGCTGGAGAAGGTGGACATGCTCCGCTTCCGCAAGCGCCTCGTAGGAGAGCTGTCGGGCGGACAGCAGCAGCGCGTCGCCATAGCAAGGGCCATAGCCAAGTCGCCGAGAGTGATCTTCGCGGACGAGCCCACGGGCAACCTGGACGAGGAGAGCACGCTCAGCGTCTGCACCACCCTCAAGAACATCTCAAGGAACAGCCTCGTGGTGATGGTCACACACGAGGAGCGTCTCGCGGACTTCTTCGCGGACAGGATAATAAGGATAGAGGACGGGAACATCGTCTCCGACAGCTCGGAATGGGAGCGCGGGGCGCTGGATTCCGCTGAGAAGGATTCCGTATACTCGGCAGACTATAAGGTCGAGACCTTCTCGTCCGGAGACCTCAGCATAAGAGTGCTCTCGGCGGACGGTTCCGATCCCGCAGACATAACACTCGTCGTCGAGGACGGAAGGCTCATCATAAAGACAGACGACAAGAGACTGGTCATGTATTCCAAAGAATCTGATCCGCCTTATATAAAGGAGGGAAGCAGGCCTAAACTGGAGCTCCGGCAGACGGAGACGGAAGCCCCCGGAGAAGACGAAACGGAGAGGCCTCCTCAGAAGCAGGCAAACAGATCCGGACTCGGTCTCAGGATGCTTTTCGCGGAGATGCGCACCACGGCTTCCAAGAAGAGGCTGCGCAATTTCGCCAACGCCCTGTTCATCATGCTGCTTTCGCTGATGATGCTGCTGTCGATAACGGACTTCGCCGCTTCGGCAAAGGTGGATCCCAAGGAATTCATCTCGGCAGACTCCCACGTAATAGAGCTGCAGTTCAGCAAGGGAAAGAACTACAACGACAGGACCTCCTTCTCGGTGAGCAGGTACGTGCCGCAGTTCCTGGACGCGCTGGACGCGGCGGGTCTGGAATACGACGTGATCCCCGACACGAACATGGAGTTCAGGTTCTACACCAACATACTTCCCCAGTACGAAGGACTGTCCATGAGCTTCGGCAGATACAACCTGGTGGATCTGGAGAGGCTGGATCCCTCTCAGCTGGTCTACGGGCGCATGCCGGAGCGCTACGACGAGATAGTCGTGGACAGATGGGTCATACAGAACTGCACCGACAGGGACGGGATAGTGCAGAACCTGATACCTGACAGCGAGTATATGATCGGCAAGCAGATCTATATGGAGAACAGGGAATACTACCCGACCATAGTCGGCATCTGCGACAGCGGCGAGCCCAGCATCTACCTGTCAAAGGCCGCCATGCTCTCGGTGGGCATCCACGGAATAGACGGCATACCTTATTCAGAGTTCGTGTCCATAACCGGAATGACCGGTCTCGCGCCGGTAAAGCCAGGCGAGTGCGTTGTCATCGCGGACAACGCGGGCAGCTACTACATGGACAGGCTCAGGACCAAGGTGAGCTTCACCAACAAGAGGGATTTCTATCTGAGAGAAGCAGTGAGCGGAGCAGGATTCGATAATTACGGCATAACCGCGCCTATAGTGATCTCCGACGAAGAGGTCGGAGACCTGCTGAGATACGCGGTGGAGACGTCTACGCATTTCGACGTGTGGTGCTCCGACAAGGACGCTGTCAAGAAGACCATAGCGGAGTCCCTGCCGGAGGAACTTCAGGACGTGCTGCTGATAGATGTCAAAGACACGTACGAGACGGAGTACTCCTCGTACATGCAGAAGCGCAGCGTTCGGCTGCAGACAAGATTCGTGATAACTGCCGCGGTCGGCATCCTCTGCCTTGTAATGCTCTATATCATCCAGCGTTTCAGGGTCGGAGACCGCATCGATATGATCGCCGTCTACAGGATGCTCGGCATACCGGGACGCGATTCGGTGGGAGTCTTCGTGCTGGAGAGCATAATACTAACCCTCAGATACGCCGTGCCGACGGTATTTATCGCGTGGGCCGCGGTCACGGTCCTGCCTCTTATGGGAATGGACTGGCTGGAGATCAGCATACCGCTGTGGGTGCCGTTCCTGACGGTCGCCGCCATTGTCGCCGCAGATGTTATAGTCGCGGTACTAGCTGTGATACGTCTTATTGGAATGCCGCCGGCGCAGCTAGCGTCGAAGACGGATTTCTGACATTAAATTATGAGGAATATAAAGGTAGTACCGTACGACAGCGGCTGGGAAAAAGATTTCGAAGATATACGCGGAGAACTGCAGAATGCACTGGGCGATCTGGCGCTCAGGATAGAGCATGTAGGCAGCACGTCAGTTCCCGGGCTTTCTGCGAAACCGATTATTGATATCGACGTCGTGATAGAAAACAATGATCTGCTCGGCGATGTGATCAAAGCCCTCGGAAGGATCGGATATATACACGAAGGTGACTTCGGTATAGAAGGCAGGGAAGCTTTCCGCTGCGAAGGAAAACCTCATCTGAGGGAACATCACTTATATGTCTGTCCGCAGGATTCTCCCGAGCTCAAGAGACATCTCGGATTCCGGGACTGGCTGCGCAGCCATCCGGAAGACGTCCGGGAAT
>JAFYZG010000177.1 GCA_017548825.1 Oscillospiraceae bacterium | reverse complement strand
CGGTCTCGGTACGCCCGAGAGCCGCATCCTGGTCGGCGGATCCACCGGGGGGTGGATATCTGCGGCTCTGCAGCTGTTCTACCCGGATTTCTTCGGTGGAACATGGCCGGGATTCGCGGACAGTCTCGATTTCCACGGCTATCAGTTGGCAGACCTCTACAACGACGAGAACCTCTACGAGACCAGACAGCCCTGGAGGAAGGTAGAGCGGCCGGGAGCAAGAGATACCAGAGGCAACGTGATGTGGACCATGCGCGAGGAACACTACCATGAGCTCGCCATCGGCGGAGACATGGCCCACGGATTGGGACAGTATGGTATCTATCAGGCAGTATTCTCTCCCTGCGGGGAGGACGGATATCCCGTCAATGCCTACGACCCGGTGACCGGCGAGATAAACAAAGACGTCGTGGCCTACTGGCAGGAACACTATGACCTTACCGCTTACCTGGAAGCGCACCACGAGGAACTGATGCCGCTGATAGGTGACAAGTTCCATCTGAGGGCCGGAGACATGGACAACTTCTACCTGAATCTGGGTCACTGGGCTTTTACTGAGGTCCTGGAGAGATACGGACACACCGGTTATTCGGTCACATTCCCAAGAGTCGGACATGACGGCAACATCACCATCATCGACATGATGGAGGAGATGAGAGAGTACCTGAAAAAGCACGGCGTGCTCTGATCTCCTGACAGATATACTGAGACACAAAAACAGCGGACACACGATGTGTCCGCTGTTCAGCTTTTTTATGGATCCTGTTACTCGAGTTCCAGGGTTCCGGTGTAGAGCTGGTAGTACCTGCCCTTGAGGGCGACCAGTTCGTCGTGGGAACCGCGCTCGATGATCTTGCCGTGCTCTATGACCATGATGGCATTGGAGCTGCGGACGGTGGAGAGACGGTGGGCGATGGTGAACACCGTGCGCCCCTTCATGATCTCGTCCATACCGGCTTCGATCAGGTGTTCCGTGCGGGTATCGATGGAGCTTGTGGCCTCATCCAGAACCAGAACAGGAGGAGATGCGACTGCCGCGCGGGAAATATTGAGCAGCTGTCTCTGTCCCTGTGACAGGTTCGCGCCGTTGGCTTCCAGAACTGTCTGGTAGCCCTGGGGCAGCCTCGTGATGAAGCTGTCGGCGTTGGCGAGCTTCGCTGCCGCGATGCACTCCTCGTCGGTGGCGTCCAGACGGCCGTAGCGGATGTTCTCCATTACGGTCCCGCTGAACAGGTTGGTATCCTGCAGCACCATTCCGATGGATGAACGCAGCGAATCCTTCTTGATGCGCTTGATGTCGAATCCGTCGTAGGTGATGGAGCCGCTCTGGATATCGTAGAACCTGTTGATCAGGTTGGTGATGGTAGTCTTGCCTGCGCCGGTGGAACCGACGAACGCGATCTTCTGACCGGGCTTCGCATAGAAGCTGATGCCGTCAAGAACTACCTTGCCTTCCACATAGGAGAATATGACGTCGTTGAATCTCACGTCGCCCATGACTCTTGTGAGGGCGTTTCCGTTCTGAGGATCCTTCCATGCCCAGACACCGGTGCGGTGATCGGTCTCTTTGAGAGTGCCGTCTTCCGCGACTTCGGCGTTGACCATTACTACGTCGCCTTCATCAGGCTCAGCAGGGCTGTCGATGAGGGTGAAGACTCTCTCTGCGCCTGCGAGGGACATCATGACGTAGTTGAACTGCTGCGACATGCGGCTGACAGGTCCGGAGATCTGTCTGGCATAAAGCAGGAAGCTGGCGATGGTTCCGACGTCCTGTGTGCCGTTGATGCAGAACAGAGCTCCGACCACGGCAGTGATGACATAGGCCACGTATGAAAGGTTCATGTTGATAGGCATCATGAGTCCGCCGAGGAAGCCTGTCCTGATGTCTATGTTGTAAAGATCGTCAACGATCCCGGTGAATTCCTCCGTGACGGCGGCTTCGTGCTGATATGCTTTGACGACCTTCTGGCCGGTGAAAGTCTCCTCGATGAAGCCGTGGAGCTGTGATACCAGGAACTGCATCTGGGAGAAGTACTTTCTGCTCAGCTTGGTGAGGCTGATCGATACGAAGATGACCAGCACCAGAATGCCGATGTTGATGATGCTCAGCCTCCAGTCGAGCTTCAGCATTACGACGATGATGCCGACGATGGAAATGAGGGTATTGATCACCATGGGGAGCGTCTGGTTGATGAGCATGCGCATCGTGTCGACGTCGCTGGTGATGTATGTCATGATCTCGCCGTGGGTCTTGCCGTCAAAGTAGCTGATCGGCATGTCCTGCAGGTGATCGAATATCGTCTCCCTGAGGGAAGCGAGAACGCCGGTGGTCATATGGCTCATGACCCTTCTGGTCAGATAAGTCGAAACGACGCCGGCAGCGTAGATGCTGGCCATGAATCCGAGCATCGCGGCGAATTTCGAAAGATTAACGTTATCCTGTCCGATGAACGGCACCACGTAATCGTTGATGATCGGCTTGAAGAAATAGCTGGAAGCTACGTTGGTGAGGGCGCTGACACAGACGGTCACGACCATCGTGATCATGTGCCCGGGATACTCCTTGAGATAGGACCAAAGCTCGCTGACTGTTCTCTTGAGGTCGGAGGGACGGCCCTGGCGTCTCTGACGGTATTTCAATTCTCTCTCTGCCATTATGCCTGCACCCCCTGTGTCTGACTCTCATAGAGGTCGCGGTAGGCTTCGCTGATCTGAAGGAGCTCGTCATGAGTTCCGCGTGCAGCGATCCTGCCGTTCTCCATCATGAGGATCTGGTCGGCTTCCATGACGGAGGCGACTCTCTGAGCGATGATGATGGTGGTCATCCCGGCCAGCTTCTCCTTGAGGGCCATCCTGATCCTCTTGTCGGTATCGGTGTCGACGGCGCTGGTGCTGTCGTCCATGATAACGATCTTGGGCTTCTTGATGAGCGCCCTGGCGATGCAGAGCCTCTGCTGCTGGCCGCCGGAGACGTTGACGCCGGACTGCTCGATCTTGGTCTCATAACCGTCCGGGAAGGACATGATGAAGTCATCGGCCTGCGCGCTCCTGGCTGCATCAACGACTTCCTCGTGCGTGGCGTTCATGTCGCCCCAGAGTATGTTCTCTTCTATGGTTCCGGTGAAGAGCAGGTTCTTCTGGAGGACCACCGCGACATCCTTGCGCAGGTTGTCGAGCTTGTAATCCCTCACGTCGTGCCCGCCCACGATGACCTTGCCGTCGGTGACGTCATACAGTCTCGGGATAAGGCTGATAAGCGATGTTTTTCCTGCTCCGGTGGGTCCGAGGATGCCGACGACCTGTCCGGGCTTGATATCGATGTTGATATCGGTAAGAGCATTCTCTTCCGCTTCTTCGGAGTATTTGAAATCGACGTTCTCGAATCTGATGGAGGCATCCTCAAGCATCAGATCGGGATCTGCGTCGGTATCAGTGATATCGATCTCCTCGTCCAGGATCGCATTGAGCCTTCCGACTGAAGTGTCGGCGAAGACGATCTGCATGAGGCTGGAGGAGATCATAAGCAGGGAGAAAAGGACCATCCTGATGTAGGAGATATAGCTCATGAACTCACCGACTGAGAGCTCTCCTCTGATGATGGATTTTCCTCCGAACCAGGACACTGCTATCATGCAGCAGTACATTACCGTGGAGAAGAAGGGCTCGTTCAGGTTGACGATCTTCTCTGCCCTGCGCATGTTGTCCCTGACAGCGTTGTTTGCTTTTCTGAACTTCTCTTTCTCGAACTCGCCTCTTACAAAGGTCTTTACGACCCTGATGCCGATGAGGTTCTCTTCCGTGGTGGCGTTGAGGTCATCGGTCCTGGTCATCATCTCCTGGAATCTGGGATGAGCTGTCTTGAAGATGGCATACAGTCCGATCGAGAGGATCGGCAGCGCGATCGCAAAAACGGACGCGAGCCTGAGGTTGATCTTTGCCACCATGACGAAGCTGAAGATCAGCTGCATGGGTGAGCGGACCAGCATCCTTGTGACTGTCATGAAGGCCATCCTCATCTGCCTCATGTCCATCGTAAGACGGGTGATGAGAGATGGGACTGTGAAGTGGTCGATGTTCTTGAACGAGAAATCCTGGATCTTGTTGAACATCACGTTTCGCAGATTGCGTACATAGCCTGCGCCTGCCTGCGAAGCGACTTTGCTTGAAAGTATCCCGCAAAGCATGGCTACTGTGGACATGCCGAGCATCACTGCTCCCATCCTGATGCAGTAGCCCGGATCAGGACCTGCTGCCCCGTTGATGCCCTTATCGATGATGTTGGACATCACCATAGGGATGGCGACGTCGAACACAACTTCCATGGCAACGAGGATCATGGCGATGATCGCGTACTTGCGGTACTCTCCGACGTAACGTAAAAGTCGTCTCATTAGTACCTCCGGTTTTTTCTTTTTTTTATATTTTAATATCCACACAAAAGTAAAGCGGAGCACAAATGCCCCTTTATAACAATTACTATAATTTTACTATTTTATGAACAGCATCATCAATATACACATTCGTAAATCCGAAAACCCACGAAATGCAGTTTTTTGTGCATACTGCATCCAGCGTTTTTTCAGACCGTTTCACCTGTTCCGGAGGCGTATTCCCGCAGCAGTTCACGCAGCTTTTCCGGGCCCGGGACCGCATTGAGATAGCTGAGCATCTGCTTCCTGGAGAGCCCCGGAGGCAGCCCGAGCGACCCCAGGAATTCCTGCCTGCGCGTAGAACTGTCAGGTCTGCCGACCAGTCCTGCTTCATAGAGTTCTGCGGCGGTCACCGGGTCTTCCGTGTCTTCAGTGAAGGAAGCCTCCGTCACAGCCAGCACAGCTCTCACGATGCTCTCATCGTCCAGTCCCTCCACGCCCAGGATCCCGGCAGCGCCGGGTCTGCTTTTTCTTCTCTCTTTTCCGTTCACTGCGGGTACGTAAGCGTTGAGGACCGTTCCCTCCTTAACAAAGCTGTTTATGTAGGACCTTATCTTTATCCCGGCAGGATCGCTGTCG
>JAFYZG010000176.1 GCA_017548825.1 Oscillospiraceae bacterium | reverse complement strand
GGTCTGGGAAAGGTCGTGCTAGACTGGTTTTTTTCCGCAGTCGTGAAGACTGATCTGGACCCGGACAAACTGAACACTCTCAAAGGCATATTGGCAAATATCTGCTATATAGGACTGAACTATATAGGGCAGAAGTTCTTCGTGTTCAGAAAGAAGGGTGAGGAAGAAGGTCACTGATCCTGCGCGGTGTCGCTTTCTGTTCCTGCCCTCCCGGCTATCCTGCTGCTTATCAGTATGCCTGCAAGAAACGGCACGGCATCGGCAGCGGAGGCCACCAGGCCGCGGACGAGTTTGACCCCCAGTGGAAGGTTGAAGAGCAGGGATTCGGTCACAGTCTTTATCCCGGCTATGCCGATGAAGACAGCGATGAGGCCGATTGCCAGCTTAGCCCAGATGATTTTAAATCTCGGGAAGAGCCAGCTGCAGAAAAGTCCTATGAACAGCTGACCGAGAGCCCACCCAATAGGAAACGTTCCGCTGTAGAGCAGGTTCGCTATTATGCATCCCAGCACGCCGACAGCTGTCGCAGGGTATCCGAACAGGCACAGGAACACGCCGAACGCTATATATCCGGGTTCGGTCCTAATACGGGCGAGAAGAGGGATCTTTACGGTGAAGGACAGGACGACATAAAGAGCGATGCCCAGTCCCACATATGTTATCAGTTTTGTTTTTTGAGTCCTGGAACTCATATAAACCTCCGGGAAAGAAAGGATATGGATGATGGAAAAGAAAAAAGGGATACTGCAGGTGGTCAAATATTTCCTTATAGCCGCTTCCGCAGGGATCATACAGACTCTTTCGTTCTCGCTGCTGGAAGAAGTGTTTCACATGCCATACTGGCCCAGCTATCTCATCTCCCTTGTGCTGAGCGTGCTTTGGAACTTCACGTTCAACCGCAAGTATACGTTCCACTCGACGGGAAACATCGCAAAGGCAATGGGGTTGACGTTCCTGTATTATCTGGTGTTCACGCCGCTTTCGACATGGGCGGGGGACATGCTCACCAAAGCCGGATGGAACGACTATCTCGTGTTCGCGATCACGCTTGCAGTCAACGGGATCACGGAGTTCCTGTACCAGAAATACCTGGTGTTCAAGGAAACAGACTGAAGAAGACATATACAGATACGGACAGATACCGTTTGACTGCGGGATCTGTCCGTTTGTTTATGCTTTATATACCGAGATGAGCCTGGCAAGATAATCCTCCGCTTCTTTTCTGACGCTTTCGGGGCGTACTATCTCGGCGTCATCGCCGAAAGAAAAGATCCAGGAGAAGAAGACAGGGCTCACCGCGACCTTGACGTCTATGTTGAAGAAGCCTTCGGTGTCCGGGAACATGGATATGTCCTTCCCGAACCGGTCGATGACCTGTCCTGCCAGCCTGTCGCGGAATCTGATGCGCACGTTCTGCAGTTCACCGTGGTACATACCGAAATGCATCACCGAATAACCGGAGAGGTCCTCTGTGCGGAAATGCTCAGTTCCAACGCGTTTGCGGCCGGTGACGGAGATGTGTTCCATCTTGTCAACGCGGAAGTGTTTCATCATCTCAGCGGACTCGTCATATCCCAGCAGGTAGTAGTTCTCGTTGTCCCAGATCAGGGCGAAAGGACTCACCAAGTAATAAGCTCCGTCCTGATGGTACACCTTTTTAAGGGATGTATCATAGTCGAAATACTTGAACGTCACAGATGAGTTCGTGTTTATGGCGGTGGATATCCTGTCGACGTTATTGTAGACGCTCTCGTTCATGCTCTTGACGCGTCCGGTGACGTATACCTGCCGCTGCAGATCTGCTCCTTCATGTCTGCTGGCGAGCGACTCGATCTTCCTGATGAGCTCGGATGTCTTCTTTGATGTGATGAAACGCGAGCTCTGAACGGAGTCGACCAGAAGCTTAAGCTCGGCAGGCTCGAAATCACGGGAAGCGAGATAGTACCCGAACCGGGCGCCTTTCAGCGTCACAACGTCATAACCGCAGGATATCAGAGAGTCGATGTCCTGATAGACCGATTTACGGCTTGCGGGAAAGCCTTCCTTATCCAGCATCTCCAGGATCTCGTCCATTGAAACGGGGTGCGACGCATCGCTGCGATCCATCAGAAGACGAAGGATGAGCAGAGGTCTTTCTCTTGTGCTGCCGTTCTGTCCCATGAGTTTCCTCCGATATGCGTTGTCAGTCTGAAGCGGGAACGGTAAGATATGCCTCGTAGAACACCGTGACCGCAGCCACGCAGTCAAGAGCAAGGCATACGATGTCAAAAAGGGTGCCTTTTATGCTGTAGAATATCGCGGAAGGAAGGCGGATGCCCAGGCATATGATCAGTGTCACATAAGCCGCTGTGATGAACTGCCTCTGAGATGATGTTTCCCCGAATGACAGGGTCTGCATCATGCGCAGGGAGGAGACGGCAAGAGCCCCGCAGGAAAGGAAGGATATCATGAGCGGGATATTGTTCTTGTTTACAGACGATGAGAAGAATCTGGTCAGCAGTTCTGCAGTGAAGAACAGGCACGGACCTATCGTGCGTATGACTTTCTGGAGCGGATCATCAGAAGCAACTGCGAAGACTCTGAGAAGGATGCAGACCAATGCGATGTCTTCAAAGACGACGGAGATCACCCACAGCGTAAGCATGTGAGAGTCCGTGGGCTTTGAGTAGATGAATTTCAGAACTACGTTTGCAAGTACGAGTGCGGCAAGGGTAATGTTTAGCGCTTTCCAGAGATCCCCGTGTACGGGCTCCTGGTATGGAACACCGTGCCTCGCGGCATAGTCTGCCAGAGAAAAACCGATGAAGACTGCGGCGGATATCGCGATCAGTTCCAGAAACAGATGGAACAGCCCGCCGCTATAAAATCCGGTAAAAGGATCCACTTTGACCATCAGGAAGCAGGTAAGGATCGCGACCGGGATGAACAGTAAAGAGAAAAACAGAAGTAATTTTTTCATAGGACTGCCTCTTTAGCGATTTCTACAAACTCAATTCTATCACATCCCGCCAACAAAGGGGGAGACAGCAAGAAACAGCCCGGATCTGAAAAGCGGATCCGGGCTGCGGTCATCTTTAGTTTTCCGGGACTTTACGTGCCCGGTTTTCTATCTGCCGGAAGATCAGTCTATCCTGATCGTCTTCTTCTCAGGAAGCTTCGGAGCTTCCTTCTTCGGAACGCTCAGACGAAGCACGCCGTCTTCGAACTTTGCGCTGATATCTTCCTCGGTGATGTACTCACCCACATAGAAGCTTCTCTGCATGGAGCCGGCATATCTTTCCTGGCGGATCAGTTTGCCCTTGAGGTTCTTGTGGTCCTCGTCGAGGGACTTGGATGCGCCTACGGTCAGATAACCGTTCTCAAGATCTAGGGTGATCTCATCCTTCTTGAAGCCGGGCAGATCTATGTCGACTTCGTAGTGGTCATCGTGTTCATGCACGTCTGTCTTCATGAGATGATTGGCGTTCTTGCCGTACAGTTTGCGGTCTGTGTTGTCAAAATCGCGGAAAGACGGGAACTCCAGATTCATAAGATCATCAAAAAGATTTTCGTTCCAAATGCTGGGATATAACATTTTGTTTTCCTCCTCTTACTCATAACATGTTTTGATGTTTTGAGCATCGGGACGGAGCGTTGGACTCAAAGAACTCTTCTCTTCGGATCTTCTCTGTTCCTTTGTTCGACAACGTTATACACCCAATAATTAGCACTGTCAATAGGAGAGTGCTAATTTTCTTGAAAATTTTGCAAAAAAATACAGCCGGAAACACCGGCCGTATTTTCATATCTCATGAATCCTCAGAAGATGATGCCAAGCAGATTGACAACTACTGCAACCGCTCCGAGCACGAAACCGGCAGTCGCCAGAGTAGTCTGGTTTTCCGTGCGCGCTTTTGCGCCAAGAGCTGTCGCAACTACGCCGACTACAAGGCCAAGTATGCCGCCGAGATACACAGCGATCGCTCCGAGAGCTACCGCGGCGATCTCCAGAGCTGTGGGCTTGCCGCCCTGCGCCCTGTATCCTGCTCCGCCTTCCGTGGAAGAGGACTCAAGTTTCTCGCCCTTGATGGCTGCCTTGAATTCGTCCACGACTTCCTTGCCTTCGGTCTTGACTGTTTCCACAACGTTTGCGGAGTAGCCTTTGGTGTCGGCGGCAAAGGCCTTCGCCTCTTCCTTTACGCCTTCCACTGCGCTTTTGGCTACTTCAACGGCATGCTCCGCTGTTTCCTTAAGCTTGTTCTCTTGCTCTGCCATTTATTTGATTCCTCCTGTTGATAAACGATTCTCGGTTCAATTAATTATATATCTGCTGTGAGAAAAAAGGGAATACTCTGCAGGAACGAATTGACCGGACTGATCTACGGTGCTATCCTCACACTGACCGGAGAAAAGGAGAAGAGAAATGAAAAGGACTGACAGAGTATCTTCCATGGAGAAGATAATGGATGAGATGCAGACAGGCGTTTCGGAGCTGAGGACAGCACTGGACAGATTCAGTGACGGGCAGAAGAGATACGGCAGACTGATCGATTACTACGGATCGACCCAGTGGCTGAAGGACTACGAAGCGGACGAAGCTGGCAAGCTGCCCGCAGACCTTAAGAGAGGAGTCCTCTCCGAGGATGGAATGTACGATCTTATACTGGAATACAAGGAACTGCTGATCGACCTGCTGGCGACCGCAGAAAACGGACTGAAGAATGTCTGAGGAGAGGAGATCTGGAGAATGGCAAAGAATGAAAAGGACAGAAAACTGACTCCGGCGGAAGAAAAGAGGATGCGCCGCTTTGAGGAGATATCAGCGGAGCTGGAAGAACAAGGTTACAGGAAGACCCCGCTGACGATAGGACTGGTTGCTGCCAATCTTATACTCTTGCTGATCGGCATACCTTTTCTCGTACTCAGCATGATGCTTTTCTTCCACATCAATGGGGCCGTAGATTTCTCGTTCAGCATTGGAAAGACAGTTGGGCTTGTGGTTGCGATGATAGTACTGACGGTCATTCACGAACTGATCCACGGAGCCGGATGGAGCCTCTTCTGTGAGAACGGCTGGAAAGACATCGATTTCGGTTTCATAGTGGAGTATCTTACGCCTTACTGCACCTGTTCCACACCTCTTCCCAGGTGGAGCTACGTGATCGGGGCTCTCGCGCCGCTGGTGATCCTGGGAGTGGTCCCGTATATCATAGGACTGTTTTCCAGCAGTTTGTATGTCTTTTTCATCGGGATCATCATGATCCTCGCCGCCGGGGGAGATATTATGCTTACGATAAAACTGCTGAGATTCAAGGCGGAAGGCAGCGAAGTGCTGATATATGACCATCCGACGCAGGCCGGCAGCGTAGTGTTTGACCGCTGAGGAGGTACGACGTGGAGTATTGTTTCTGGGGTGCGGACAACGCGGACTGCAGGGCTATCACGGAGGATCATCCCGGGATCGAAACACCGCATGACATGTATGATGCGCTTTGTCACGTGTGGTGCGCTGAGACCTGTGCTCCGAGGATGAGAAAAGACTGGACAAAGGACAACATGACGCTGGGTCAGTGTTCAGTGACGGCGTTTCTTGTTCAGGATATCTTCGGAGGAGAAGTCCTGGGGATCCTGCTTCCGGACGGAAACTATCACTGTTTCAACCGGGTCGGGAATTGCGCTTTTGACCTTACGAGTGAACAGTTTCCTGAGGGAGAGCTGGATTATACAGCATGCAGCGAGCAGTTCAGAGAAGATCATTTCGCAAAGGAGGAAAAAAAGCAGCGGTATATTCTGCTGAAGGAACGTCTGCGGAGTTACCTTAACAAAGAAACGATCTGAAAGAGAAATATTGAAGGGCGGGTGCCGTACGGCACCCGCCCTTGCTGTCTGTTCAGTTATCAGGGAAAGATCACTTTCTGTTGATGTCGATGAGGAAGCGGTCGCGATCGCTCACTCCGTTGCCCATCGAGATCTCATCAAAGAACTGGATGGAGGAAGGATTCTCCTTGGTGTAGGGAGTCCATGTAGGCATCGGCGTGCCGTCCTTGTCGTTTCCGTTGGGATCGCCGTTCTTGGCGAAATTGGTCCAGTAGTTGCACATCCTGCGGGCGAGATCGAAGTGATGACCGTCGAAGGGCCTCCAGCACTTCATAAGCGTCTCGAACTCGAACCAGAGGTCGGAGCTGTGGAAGGCGCCTGCGTCGTCACCGGGAATGGTGGGGCCGAACACATAGGTGTAGAACTTTCTGCCCTGCTCTGCAGCGACTTCGTCGAAGATCTCGTTTCCGAGCCACATCTGGCTGACGGATGCATTCCTGTAGTAATCGCCGGGCATGGCCTTGACCAGTTTCCTGTAATCTTCCGCGTATTCGCCGAAGGAAGCGTCGATCCAGCGGTCGACCTTTGTGACCTCGTCGACTTCCTCGACCTCGGCAGCTGCGCCGGAGGCGTTGAACGCGAACATTTGCTGCGTTCTGGCGTCGCCGTCCGGTTCCACGAGGAACTCGTCCTTGGTGTTGCCTACCATGAAGGTGTCGACATGGATGTCGCCGTCCTTAATCGCCTGGTCATAGGGCTTCGTGATGACTTTGCCGTCGACGCAGTAGCCCCATCTCAGGAAGGATTCATTGAACTTCTCGGAGATGAATTTGCCGTCAAGGGCTCTGGCTTCCTCGAGAGTGCTTACGCCAAGCTCCTTGAAGAACGCTTCGCCGAGCTTCTCCTGATCCTCGAGGGTGAGGGTGATCCTGGGGTTCGGGCGTACAGGATATGTGAAGCCCATGGCTCCGATGGATTCCACGATGCCCTTCTGGAACATGCCCTTGTCCATGGGCATGAGCATGTGTGCCAGAGTGCTGCTTCCGCCGGCGGACTGTCCGAAGACAGTGATGTTCTCCGGGTCGCCGCCGAAGTTGGCGATATTGCGCTTTACCCAGGCGATACCTGCGCTCTGGTCCTGGAACCAGAAGTTGGCGGGACGGTCAGGGTTCTCGGCTGTGACTTCAGGATGAGCCAGAAGTCCGAAGACATTCACCCTGTAACCTATGGAGCAGAGTATGACACCGCGGGAAGCGATGCGCTCGCCATCGAACTCCATCTCATGGGGATAACCTTCCTGCAGGCCGCCGCCGAAGATCCATACCATGACGGGGAGCTTCTCATCGACGGATTTAGCCGGTGTCCAGATGTTGATCCTCAGGCAGTCTTCGCCCATGGGGACCTCCGGATCCACGTGCCATTCCTTGGAATAGAATTTCTCGGGGTCGGCACCGGGGACGCGCTGCATCGGTATGGGGCCGAACTCGGAGCAGTCCCTCACGCCTTCCCAGGGTTCTGCGGGCTGAGGGGGACGCCAGCGGTTCTTGCCGGCAGTGGATGCTGCGAAGGGGATGCCTTTGTAGACGGTGATCCTGGCGTCGGTTCCGACCACGCCGCGGACCAGGCCGGTCTCAGTCTTTGTTGTACGCAACATAATGATTTTGCCTCCTTTGGAATAATGTGTTTTTCTACTTCAATGATATCGTCAGACAGTGCCGGAATCAATGCCGCACCAGGCGGCGGACACAGAAAAAGACGCGGAGGACAAAGCCTCCGCGCCTGATGTCAGATACCGAATTATGCCTGTACTCTTCTGGGATTCTTGATCTCAGCCTGCGCTGCTGCGAGG
>JAFYZG010000175.1 GCA_017548825.1 Oscillospiraceae bacterium | reverse complement strand
TCGGTATCAAAAGTCCCGACCTTCTCGGTGGGTATCTTCAGGTCGTATGCGAGGAAACCGCGTCCGGAGAGATCGACAGCTGTCAGGACAAGGGCTTCATCCATGGGCAGGATCATATTTCCGTAGCGGCCTATGCCGCGCTTCTCACCCAGTGCCTCGGCAAAAGCACGTCCCAGAACGATCCCGATATCCTCGACAGAGTGATGATCGTCGACGTACGTGTCTCCCTTGCAGGAAAGCTTCATATCGAATCCGCCGTGTTTGCTGAACAGGGTCAGCATATGATCCAGAAATCCGACGCCGGAAGAGATCTCGCTTTTCCCGGTGCCGTTCAGATCCAGGGTCAGCTCGATGTCCGTCTCGGCGGTCTTCCGCGTTATTGCCGACTTTCTCATTTCTGTTCCTCCTTGATGATATCTCTCAATGCTGCCAGAAGGGCTTCAAGTTCCTCTCTGGATCCGACAGTTATCCGTATATATTCCCTGATGCGCGGAGCGGTAAAGTGGCGTACCAGTATCCCTCTTTCTTTAAGCGTGCGGTAAAGCGTTTCCCCGCTGACGCGGGGATGACGCGCAAATACGAAATTGGCGCTTGAGCCGGGAAACCCGAACCCGAGCCCGGAAAGCTCTTTCTCAAGAAACTCCCTGTTCTCCACGATGGTCCGGATATTCTTCGCAGTGTATTCCTGATCTCTCAGTGCGCCGATCCCTGCCGCCATGGTCACCCTGTTCACGTTATACGGGTTTGTGGAGAATCTCACCGTGTCCAGATCACGGATCAGTTCTGCGTTTCCTGCTATGAACCCCAACCTGGCTCCTGCCATGGAATGGGATTTGGAGAATGTCCGGACTACGATAAGATTCTCATACCGCGGGATCAACGGGATGGCGCTCTCCCCTCCGAAATCCGCATACGCCTCGTCTACGACTACAACGTTATCCGGATTGCCGGCTATGATCTTCTCAATGCTCTCCAGCGGCAGTGCGATGCCGGTCGGAGCGTTGGGGTTCGCAATAAACACCGTCTTACCCGAGTGGAAATAGTCTTCCGGCCGTATCCTGAGATCCTCATCCAGCGGGATCTCTTCGTACGGGACTCCGTAGACGTCTGCGGCCACTTTATAGAACCCGTAGGTGATGTCCGGAAAAACAGCCGGTGTCTTCCCGTCGCAGAAGGCCATGACGGCCAGATCCAGCGCCTCATCCGATCCGTTCACGGCAAGGACTTCGTCGGTCCCGATCCTGTAGAAGGAAGCCAGTTCCCTGCGAAGAGCTCCGCTCACCGGATCCGAATACAACTCCAGCCTGTTCAGTTCCTTCGCCGCCTCGCTCTGGGCAAGCGGTGAAGGCGGGAACGGAGATTCATTGGTGTTCAGTTTGATGTATTTCCTGTCCTGCGGCTGCTCGCCGGGGACATACGGTTCCAGTGATGCGTATTTCTCGCTGAAAAAACGGCTCATTCGTCTTTCTCCTTCCAGGTTATGTCACTTCTGATCAGTGCGCTTCTTGCGTGCCCGTCCAGCCCCTCTGCCATGGCGAAGTCCGCGACGTCCTGTCTCACAGCCTCGAGTGCATCTGAAGTAAAACTTGTGACCTGTATCTTTTTGACAAAGTCGTCGACCGAGAGCGGGCTGGAAAAACGGGCAGTGCCGCCGGTCGGCAGAGTATGGTTTGGACCGGCCATATAATCTCCCAGCGCTTCCGGTGTGTTCCGTCCCAGGAATACCGAACCCGCATGGCGGACCCTGCCGATAAGAGAGAAGGGATCCGCGACCGCAAGTTCCAGATGCTCCGGAGCAAGTTCATTCGATATCTCCAGAGCTTCGTCGATGCTGCCGGTTATGATGATCTTTCCGTTCTGTTCAATAGACGCTCTGGCGATCTTCTCCCGGGAGAGAAGCGGAAGCTGGCGCTCTATCTCCTTCGCTGTATCTTCCGCGAGGGAAGGACAGTCGGTGATAAGGACAGCGCTGGCGTTGACATCGTGTTCCGCCTGAGACAGCAGATCTGCGGCCAGCACACGGGGATCGCTTCCTCCGTCCGACACCACAAGTATCTCGCTGGGTCCTGCGATCATGTCGATCGCTACCGTTCCGTAGACCTGTCTCTTAGCTTCGGTCACGTAAGCGTTGCCCGGTCCCACTATCTTATCGACACGGGGAACCGTTTCGGTCCCGTACGCCATCGCCGCAATGGCCTGCGCACCGCCGACCTTGAATATGCGGTCGGCTCCCGCAACTGAAGCGGCAGCCAGCACCGCCGGCGCGATCCTGCCGTCCCTTCCCGGAGGCGTCGCGACTATCACCTCGGGACAGCCAGCGATCCTGGCGGGGATCACGTCCATCAGGACCGTGGAGCTCAGAGGCGCCGTTCCGCCCGGGACGTATATACCTGCGCGGTCCATAGGCACCACACGCTGTCCCAGAACGACGCCGTTCTCCTTTGTGAAGAAGAATCCCTGTCTCTGCTGCTTCTCATGAAAATCCCTGATATTGGCGGCTGCTCTGGAAAGAAGCCCCATAAAATCGGGGCCGACTTCCTTAACGGCATCATTTATCTCATCCTCACTGACAGACAGAGACGAGAGCTCGACGCCGTCGAACTGCTTAGTGTAGTCGTAAAGCGCTTCGTCACCCCTCTCCCTGACGTTTCTGATGATCTCGGAGACGACCTTTTCCGCCTTGACGGTCGGGAGCTCTC
>JAFYZG010000174.1 GCA_017548825.1 Oscillospiraceae bacterium | reverse complement strand
GGCGAACAGATAAACAGAGCTGACCTCGCCGCAGCCTTTGAGCAGAAGGTCACCGACATCCTGTCAAGAAGGCTGATCGGCGCCGCGGAAGAATACGGACTTCCGGCTTGTGTATGCGGAGGAGTATCCGTCAACGGTGAGCTGCAGCGCAAATGCAGAAAGGCCGCGGAGAAGAAGGGAATCCCGTTCTACGCACCCGACAGGAAGCTGTGCGGGGACAACGGCGCGATGATCGCGGCCGCGGGGTACTACGAGTATCTTTCCGGCGCGAGGGCAGGGCTCGATCTTAACGCATACGCGACATCAGAGATCTGAATATAAAAAGGAAAGAGGAGAATCATCTCATGAGCAGTTTCAAGGACCTCAGAGTGGTGGACAACTTCTACCAGACATCGCTTTTCTTCCCCATGCCCACAGTCGTGATCAGCACGCTGTGCGAAGACGGCAGCACGTCGCTGGGACCTTATTCCCTGGTGCAGCCGTTTTATGTTGCAGGCAAGGACTACTATGCAATGCTGCTTGAGTGCCGCAACTCATCCAACACCTGTCAGAACATTCTGAGGAATGGCAAATGCGCGATCAACTTCGTGACGGACGAGAGGAAGACTTTTAAAGAGGTCGTCAGGCTCGGCTGGCCCGGAGACAAGCCCGCTGAGAAGATGAAGGACTGCAAATTCACCCTGGAGGACTCGCTTCTGGCGGAGCAGGGCGAGACCAGACCCAAGGTGGTCAAAGAGGCTTTCCAGGTCATAGAGTGCACCTGGATGAGAGAACTTGACGGAGCTGACAGGGACCAGCCCTCCGACGCGGATTTCTATGAGGGACCATATCACGATTTCAACGGCATCACGACGAAATACGGCGCGCACTTCGTGCTGCGTGTGGATAAGATCCTCATGAAGGAGAAGTACTACAACGCCATCATCAACGGCGTACGTGCGCAGGATTTCCCGCCGGTGCCTGTTGACTACGGCTACAGAGACAGCAAGAACTTCTGGTACACAAAACACCGCCGTCCTATCCCGGAGCTGCTTCCCATGCGTAAGCAGACTCTCAACTCGGTCAGATACGCGGCCGACAGGATCGACGACAAGGTCAAGTTCACGGACGACGCCCTTGAGATGATCCAGAACGTCCCGAGGGTGTTCCTTCCCACCGTCCTCAGAGGCTGCGTAGCCTGGGCCAGGGAGAATGACTGCGAACTGATCACCGCGGCTGAGATGAAGATAATCAACGACAAGAGATCAAAAGAGAAGAGCAGATAGGTGGTACCAGATGGGCTTTTCCGTACCTATGGCACTGTTCGATCTGCTGCCGTGGCTATCTTCCTGATCTCCTCAGTCATCTTTCAGCGCGACCTCTACAGCCGTATGAACAGGGGATGTTACGCTGTGTTCTGCGCCGGCACATTGATGGTCGTGGCCGGCGGTCTGTTCAAAGCGTCATATAAACTGCTTTACGCATTCGGGATCTGCGATTTCCCGGCTCTCAGCGACTGCTTCATGCCGTTCCAGGCGACTGGTTTCACTCTGACGGCGGCAGTGATGTTCCTGGTCTCCATGATAATGATACTAGGAATGGGATATCTGTCCTCAAAGGATTTAACAAAGGCATCCATGAACTGGATAGGGGAGACAGTAAACCTCATCGGGATGCTGACGCTGCTGGCCGGGATAATAGACCTGCACAGAAACGTGTTCAACGCCTGATAAAACGTGTACGAAAGCGGGGACATCACTTGCGATGTCCCCGCTTATTATGTGTATGTAAAGAATTACAGTGAGAAATCTGCGGTTACCTTTTCAAGCAGATCTCTTATGGTGAGGTGCTGCGGGCAGACCGACTCGCAGGCACCGCATTTGATGCATTCCGTGGGATAGAGCTTTTCATCGCCCTTGGCGGAATCCAGACGCCTTCTGGCCTGCTTCATGTCGCCGTATAGAGTCAGGAAGTTGTCTGCCGCGAAGGAGCCGCTGATAGCGATGCCCATGGGACATACCTTGGCGCAGTAATCGCATGCGGTGCACTGGATCAGCGGGATCTCATTGAATGCCTTCTGCGCTTTAGCAACGACTTCCTTCTGCTCGTCGGTGAAACCGCTGAAATCCTTCATGGTGGCCAGATTGTCTTTCATCTGGTCAACGTTGCTCATGCCCGAGAGGACCGTGATCAGCCCGTCGAGAGAGGCCGCGAATCTGATCGCCCAAGAGGCACAGGAAGAATCGGGCTCCGCTTCGCGGAATATTGCTTTGATCTTCTCGGGTGGATTGGCGAGAAGGCCACCTTTAACAGGTTCCATTATGATGACGGACTTGCCGTGCTTCCTTGCCATCTCATAGCAGGCGCGGGATTCGACTGTGGGCTCTTCCCAGTCCTTGTAGTTGATCTGCAGCTGCACGAACTCGACTTCCGGATGCTCCGTCAGGACCTCGTCCAGGAATTCCGGCGTTGAGTGGAACGAAAAACCGATGTGTTTTATGGCACCTTCTTCCTTTTTTTCCCTGATGAAGTCCCACATCCCGAAATCGTCAAAAAATTTCTTGCGTTCAGGAGCGATGTTGTGCAGCAGGTAGAAATCGAAATAGCCTGCTCCGGTCTTTCTAAGGGAGGTATCAAACTGCGCTATTGCGTCCTCCCTTGTCTTGCAGTCGATCCAGGCCGCGTTCTTTGTCGCGAGCTGAAAGCTCTCCCTGGGATAGCGGTCCACGAGGGCGGCCTTGCATGCCTCCTCACTTCCGCCATAGGCCCATGCGGTATCGAAATAGGTGAAGCCTGCTCCCATGAACAGATCCACCATCTCTTTTGTCTGCTCGATGTCTATGCTGCCGTCTTCCAATCTCGGAAGGCGCATTAGACCGAATCCGAGGTTCCTGATGTCTTCGCCTAGGTATGCCATTGCAATGTCCTTTCTTTGCGTAAGAAACTGAAAAATGAGACTTTGAACATGCGTCAGACTGCCTCAAGCTGAAACACAAGAGTTGAGCAAATGCAGTAAAACTCTCGGGTTCTGCTGATCGGTAAGCCTGATAATGCACGATGGTCTGCCAATCATCGGCAGATTTATTATAACATTATGAAAGATGAAAGGCATAAGAGTAAAATGACAGGAAGAAGCTCATTTCTGAACATCAGCAAATAAAGAGAAACCTTGTCTTCCGGATGGCAAATGCTGTTATGGGAAATGCACCGTACCAGGTGATGGGATGAATGTGTTATTTTCCTAGATCACTATTTCTTAGAGCATGGAAAATCGTTATAATGTAAATTGAATCATTATACTGTAAAGCGTGTGTCAAGGGGTTAAGTAATGGCTGAAGGCAAGAACAAACGTCTTCAATTAGTATTTGTACTGGCAGATATCCTGCTTGTGTGGGTGGCTTATTATCTTGCGGTATGGGTCAAACTGAATCTACTTGGCGGTATCGATAATGCGGACATGAACGGGGAGAGGATGTACCTGTTTATTCTTGCATACAGTATTATTGTGAATATTCTTCTGGCCAGAATGAGTATCCATGCGTATTCAGACAGCAGACAGACCGACAGAGCGGTGACTCTGATTTTCACTGTTGTCACCGGCGGCAGTCTGCTCCTTACGATATGGTTTTTTATAAGCCATAATCTGGATTTCTCAAGGGTTGTAATAGTTCTTTTCTGGCTATTCTCACTGGTATTTCTGGAGCTGTCACGATATCTGGAGCAGTTGTACTGCACTAAGAACTGGAGCAAGATCACTGATAT
>JAFYZG010000023.1 GCA_017548825.1 Oscillospiraceae bacterium | reverse complement strand
TGGGGACGTCCGATGTCCATGGTATCTCCTTTCGGCATCCGCGCCTGCATCGCCGCCTACACGAAATGCGACGACTGGGTGGACGAGCTAAACGATTACCTGGACGGCAACATCGATTACGTTATCGGCCGCTTCCATGAAGAGCTGCCCAAAGTCAAGGTCTGGAGACCGGAAGGGACCTATATCCTCTGGCTGGACTTCACTGACTGCGGATTCACCAGCGACGAACTGAACGAGCGGATCGCGGGCAGGGCCCACATCTCGCTCTCCGATGGCGCCGGACTCGAGCCGCCGGAAGGCACGATCTTCCGCAGGATGTGCGTGCCCTCCCCGAGGAGCATGCTCAAGGAAGCCATGGACCGCCTCGTCAAAGTTCTCAATTGATCTGAATAGACATGAAGCCGGTGAAAAACTCACCGGCTCCTTTTATGTGATAAAGTTAATAAAGAAATAAACTCACGATCCAAAGACAAGGAGACTATCATGGCAAAGCTGAATACGGGAGACAAACTTCCCTCTTTCACATTCGAAACGCATCTCAGGGACGGACTGGATTCACTTTCCGTTCTCAGGGGAAAGACCGTTTTCTGGGTCCTCAGATACATAGGCTGCACTGTATGCAGATTTGACGTCCATCTGATCGCCCAGCGCTACGATGAGTTCACCGCGAAAGGAGCTCAGGTCTTCGTGGTGATGCAGAGCGACAGGGACCATGTGCAGAAGGATCTCGCCGCTACGGATACCGTTCTTCCCTTCGAGATCATCTGCGATCCTGACCAGAAGATATACGATCTGCTCTCCATAGAACCCGCCGAGAGCATGGAGGCACTTGCCGGAGGCAACAGAGACGCTCTTATGGAGAAAGGCGCCAAAGCGCGCGAATGCGGCTTCTCCCACGGCGACTACGAAGGAAACGAGCAGCAGCTCCCCGCCATGTTCATCGTGGCTGAGGACGGCACGGTGGAGTACGCGCACTACGCCGAAAACATCGTGGACATGCCCACTGTGGACGGTGTCCTCGGGATGCTGTAACTTCTGATCTGTCCAGACCTGCAACACAGGCGCAGCTGATACAAGCTGCGCCTTTTCTTTATGCGTTTACTGTTTTCAGTCTTCGCTGAATTCGTACCTGACCGTGGCCTGGTTGCGCATGGTCGTGATAACTGTGACGCCGTCGCCGGGATAAGTTACTTCAAGCTTTCCTTCCGGTTCCAGTTTCTGCACATAGGCCACAGGGTCGTCCGTAGATACGGTCATGAACTCGTTGCGGAAGGGCGCCTTGCCGCCGCAGGACGGCTGCTGATGCTGGATTATAAGCTCATATGTTTTCATTTAGTACCTCCGCTGATATATTTTCATTCTTTTCGTACTGTTCGTCCATCTGCCTCCAGATGTCGTTCTTTTCGGGTTTTTCGCGGTTCAGAAGGATGATCACAGCTATCTCTATGACGAACAGGAGCACCGCTCCCACGCTTCCCTCGACGCCGAAATCCACGTTGTAGAAGAACCCGTTCTCCGCCGACGCAGCGTCAAGCTTGAACACCGAATAGGATGAGACTATTCCGCTGTTCGGCAGCCCGAAGAACACGCTCTGGCAGAAGTTCCAGGCAGCGTGATAGGTCATCGCTATCCACAGTCCGTCATACCAGTACACGAAGAGCGAGAACAGCAGTCCCACAAGGAATATCTGCATTCCCGCGACGAAGGTGAATCCGTCGTTTCCGCGGTGCATCAGCGCGAATACCAGTGAGTTCGCAATGATGGCTACCGCAGGCCACTTGTACCTTCTCCTTAGCTTTGACTGCAGATACATCCTGTCCATGAGCTCTTCCGCTCCGGATTGTATGAAGATGAACACTATGAACGCTATGAGAGGCCAGGGATCGTCGACGCCTGCGTAGTACAGTTTGATGTCACCCATAAGCGCCGACATCAGCACGCAGAAGGAGTTCGAACCGAATCCCAGCAGTACGCCCAGCGCTATATGCTTCAGGGTGTTCTTCTTGGGCACGAGAAGACGGAACATGGGCCTGTTCGGCTTTCTGCACATCACCAGCAGGATGACCACCCAGATCCCGATAAACGCCGCGTAGTCCCACAGGAACGTCCGGACATTGTCGTCGCCCTTGGATACGGCGTCAAACATGTTCTCAAACACCGGCAGCTTCAGGATGAAGGTGCTGAGCAGCGTGCCTGTGACAGCCAGTATGAAAGACAATACCGAAGCCAGCGGAAGAAAGTCGCTGAATCTCCTGCAGTAACGCAGCATAAAGCCGAACCATCTCTGCCAGATACTTCTAATCTTTTTCATTTCAAATTTCTTCTTTCAGAGTTTATCAGATGAAGAGGTTGACGTCAGAGTCTTCCGCGGCGCCGAGGTATGTTCCAACTCCGCCTATCTCCACTCCGTCGATCAGCTCCTCGGGACGGATCCCCATGACGTCCATGCTCATGGAACAGGCAATGATCTTGACACCGTTGTCCATAGCTTTCTTCATCATGGTCTCCAGAGAATCGATGTTCTTGTCCTTCATGATTCCCTTCATCATTGCGGTACCCATGCCGCCCATGTTCATCTTGGACAGTTTGAGCTTGCCGGCGCCTCTGGGCAGCATCCAGCCGAGCATCTTCTCTATGAGGTTCTTCTTTACGCTGACGTTTTCGCTCTTTCTCAGAGCAGTCAGGCCCCAGAAAGTAAAGAACATTGTCACCGGTCTTCCCATGGCGAGGGCTCCGTTGGCTATCACGAAGCTGGCCAGTACCTTGTCCATGTCTCCGTCGAAGACGATGATGGTCTTTCCGTTCTTCCCAGGAGCTGCGGAAGCCGCTTCACTGCTGACTTCCGTGGTTCCCCGGCGGATGGAAGCCACATACTGTCCGTTTACGACTTCGTTGCTTACGAGCGTGTTTCCTGTGCTTCTGCACCATGCTTCTATATCCCTTGCGAATCCGGGATCGGAAGCTGACACCTCAAGCATCTGGCCGTCCTTCATGTCGCTTATGGTCTTGTATACTTCCATGATCGGGCCGGGACACTGAAGTCCGCAGCAGTCCAGAACGATCCTGTCCTGTGTATCTTCCATGGTTATCACTATCTCCTTCTTCGGCTCCTGAACCGGCGTTACGGTATTCTGCGGATGAGTCGCTTTATAGAACGTCACGCCTCCGGGATATACTTCGGCTTTTGAGAAACCGTTCTGTGCGAGTATGCGCGCACCGGTGTAGGCTCTTACGCCTATCGCGCAGAACACCAGGATCCTCTTTTCAGGGTCCAGCTCAGAAAGCCTGTCCCTCAGCTGACCCAGCGGTATATTCACTGCGCCGGGCACCGCGTACGCCATCACCTCTGCTTCTTCCCTGACATCGAGAAGTACTGCGTCCTTATCCGTATCG
>JAFYZG010000173.1 GCA_017548825.1 Oscillospiraceae bacterium | reverse complement strand
GGAAGAGAAGAAGCAGGAGCAGCAGGGAAAGATAGCGGAGGAGCGCCGCAGCCAGGTAGGCACCGGAGACAGGAGCGAGCGCATCCGCACATACAACTTCCCTCAGGGAAGAGTGACCGATCACAGGATCAATCTGACGCTTTATAAGATCGAATCGATCATGAACGGCGATCTTAACGAGATCATAGATTCCCTTGCGACCGCGGACAGAGCGGAGAAACTGAGAGCCGCAGGCACGGAGTTCTGAGAGGAAAGGCATTGAGGACAGAACTGATCAAAGCTGAATACGGCGATGTCGAGACAGCCGCGAAAAGAGCCGCGGAACTGCTGGGCAGAGGAGAGATCGTAGCCATACCGACGGAGACGGTCTACGGCCTCGCTGCGTCCATATACAGCGAGAAAGCCCTCAAGGAGGTATATTCAGTCAAGGGCAGGCCGCAGGATAATCCGGTCATAGTCCACATATCAGCCATGGATATGCTGGACGGCATCGTAGCGGAGGTCCCGGACGATGCGCTGCTGATTGCGGATAAGTTCTGGCCCGGTCCGCTGACTATGATCTTCAACAAAACGGACAGGGTCTCGGACACCATCACCTGCGGCATGGATACTGTCGCGGTCAGGTTTCCTTCACATCCCGTAGCCCACGCGGTGATAGAAGCGGCAGGCGTGCCGCTGGCCGCGCCGTCGGCGAACCTCTCCGGGAAACCGTCTCCCACGTCCGCTGAGCACTGCGTGCACGATCTGTGGGGCAAGGTGCCTCTCATAATTGACGGGGGACAGTGCGAGGTCGGTGTGGAGAGCACGGTGGTGTCGATGACGGGGGACCATCCCGTGATCCTCAGACCGGGTATAATCTCCCTGGAGCAGATCAGGGAACTGATCCCTTCCGCGGAGGTCTCGGAGGCCGTCACCAGAAAAGTAAGGGATGACGAGAAGGTCATGTCGCCGGGGCTGAAATACAAACACTATTCGCCTGAATGCAAGGTGACTCTGGTCAAGGGAAGCCTTGAGAATTTCGCCTCTTATGTGCAGGAACACTATACAGATGGCGATTACGCCATGTGCTTCTTCGGGGACGAGGAGAAGGTCGGCATTCCCTGCATCTCGTACGGAACGGAGGATGACGCGAGAAGCCAGGCCCACAGCACATTCGCCGTCCTCAGACAGCTTGATGAGATAGGAGCAAAGAGAGTGTTCGTGAGAGCTCCTCAGGAGACAGGGGAATCCATGGCGGTCTCCAACAGGCTCATGAGAGCGGCGGGATTCGACGAGGTGGTGCTATGAGTATCAGAGTTTACGGCATCACCGGAAGGAGCGGCAGCGGAAAGAGCACAGCGCTGGAGATGCTCTCCGAACTCGGCGTTCCGGTGCTGGACTGCGACCTCATAGTCAGGGAGATAGAGACCCCGGGACACGAGTGCTTCGACGAGCTGGTCAGGAACTACCCGCCGGAGATACTGGACGCACAGGGGAATCTCGACAGGAGAAGGCTTGCGGACATTGCGTTCTCATCACCGGAAGAGACGGAGAAGATCAACGGCATAGTCCACAAATATGTCCTCAGGGAGCTGGAAGACAGGTTCCTGAAGCTGGAGAAGGAAGGCAGCGGATACTGCGTCGTGGAGGCGCCTCAGCTCTTCGAGAGCGGTCTTGACCGCAGGTGCGATGAGATCATACTGATCACCGCTCCCGAGTCCCTGATGAAGGAACGCATCATGGAAAGAGACGGGCTGGACAGAGGGAGAGCGGAAAGAAGGCTGGACGCCCAGATAAGTGACAGTGAACTGAGGGCGAGATGCGGCATCGTCATAGAGAATGCCGGTGATCTCGGTGAACTGGCCTCAAAGATAAAAGAGCTCAAAAACAGACTGGATATAGAAACAGAAACGGAGGATCAAATGGGAGAAGAGAAGAAAACTGCCGGTCAGCAGCTTGCGGATGAGCTGTTCGCCAAGAACGAAAGTGCCATCAAGAGCTACGGCAAGGAGAACAAGAAGGAGATAGAGGCCTACAGCCGCGGATACATGGACTTCATGAACAGGTCCAAGACCGAGAGGGAGTTCGCGCGCAATGCCGCCGATTATCTCAAAGACAGGGGATTCAGCGAATTCGAGCCCGGGAAGAAGTATTCAGCCGGCGACAGGGTATACTGGCTAAATCACAACAAGAGCCTCGTGGCCGCAGTCGTCGGGACCAGACCTCTGGAAGACGGGCTTCTGATCGCGGCTGCCCACATTGACAGCCCCAGGATCGATATCAGGCCCCACCCGCTCTATGAGTCGGAGGACATCGCGCTGTTCAAGACTCATTATTACGGCGGACTAAAGAACTATCAGTGGGTCACCCTTCCTCTGGCGCTGCACGGAGTGGTGTCCAGGAAGGACGGGAAGGACATCAATATCGTGATAGGAGAGGACGAGGACGATCCGATCTTCTATATCAGCGATCTGCTTCCCCATCTGTCCGGCAAGGTCCAGGGATCCAGGACCTCAAGGGAAGTCATAACAGCAGAGGAGCTCAACATAATACTCGGCACCGAGCCCTATGACGACGACAAGGTCAAGGAGCCCGTAAAGCTCCAGGTGCTCAAGGTCCTGAACGACAGATACGGCATCACCGAGGAGGATTTCCTCTCCGCCGAACTGGAGATCGTCCCCGCAATGAAGGCCAGATACGTCGGATTCGACAAGACGCTCATGGCCGCATACGGACATGACGACAAGATCTGCGGATACACATCCATGACCGCGCTTGCGGATCTGAACAGCCCGGAGAAGACCTGTGTCCTCATCCTTGCAGACAAGGAAGAGATAGGCAGCGTCGGCAACACCGGAATGGATTCCGATCTGCTGCGCAACTTCGTGACCTTCCTCTGCGGGCCCGTCGGAACGATGCCAGAACTGGTATATGTCAACTCCAGATGCCTGTCGGCGGACGTTTCCGCTGCTTTCGACCCGACTTTCCCGATGGTCCATGAGCACATGAACGCTCCGTTCCTCAACAGGGGACCGGTGGTCAGCAAGTACCTCGGATCCGGAGGAAAGGGAGGCTCCAACGACGCTCACGCGGAATATGTCGGAGCGCTCAGAAGGATGTGGGACGAGGCCGGCGTACCGTGGCAGCTCGCTGAGCTCGGAAAGATAGATGAAGGCGGCGGCGGTACCGTTGCGAAGTTCATCGCCAGGCTTGGGATCGACACCATAGACATCGGAGTGGCGCTGCTTTCCATGCACTCGCCATATGAGATCGCGGCGACTCTGGACCTCTACGCCATGACAAAAGCGGTGTCCGCGTTCTACGAGAAGATGTAAATAGCCTTATATACAGCACAGGCTGCCCGTAAGGGCAGCCTGTAATCTTGTATAAAGGTAATTCCGGATGTCTGCGTCAGACTTCCTGTTTGTCCTTGAGGGTCTTGGCATAGGGGGCGATCAGGACGGCGGCGATGGTCGTTATGATGATCTCGGGTATCATGTAGGAGCCGTTGTAGACAGCGCTGTAAAGCATCATCAGAGCAGTCCCGTTGAATTTCGAAAGCACTGCCTCCCCGAAGGATGACATGTTCTCGAAGAACCACTCGGCATATTCGCCCCAGACTACCACGCCCGAGATGAAATGGGAGAGGAACCGAAGCAGAGTCGCAACGACCGTGCCGGATGCCAATGCGCGGCGAGGATCTTTCCCGTCGCGGAATAACCCGCCGAGTCCGAGGACGGTGAACGCAACGATGTAGTCAAAGACAAGTTCCACCGCGAAGGCCACGGGACCGAGCCCGGAACCGGAGAATCCGGTAATGAGCTGTATCAGCGAGAATGCGAAGCCGGTCAGCAGCCCGTTCTTTACTCCGAAAACATACGACGCCAGGATGATGGGAAGCATGGAGCAGAACGTGATGGAACCGCCGTTGGGCAGAAACTTGAATTTCGGGTAGACCGAGAGCACTGCGGATACTGCGAGCAGCAGCGCGCAGGATACCAGTGTGCGGAGCTTTTGATTCTTCATGATTGTATCTGTCCTTTCCGGGAACTGTTTCTTTGATATTGCGTGATCGGGAACAAACAGAAAAGCGGCAGAAAACTGCCGCTCATACGTCCTGTAAAAGCACTCCCTACGACGTGATTAAACGACAGGTTCCAAGGGATCGGACCGTGTCCGTCTCAGCCTTCCGGCACCCCTGTGCTGCATCATTCTCTTTTTCCAACAGTCAGTCTACTCGCG
>JAFYZG010000172.1 GCA_017548825.1 Oscillospiraceae bacterium | reverse complement strand
CTGGGCGTCGCTATAGTGGGACTGGAGGTCGGATCCATCTTCGCATACAGGGCGGGATGGCAGGTCAGCACCAAATACGTGATGCAGAGCGCGTTCATCTCGGTCGCTCTGCTGGTGATAGGATATCTCGTATATCATGAGGCTCTGAGCTGGAGCAAGGTCCTGGGAATGGCGATATGCCTCGCGGGGCTGTTCCTCATGAACAGATAACGAAAAAATCGGGATATTACGGTTTTTTGGTGATATAATAGTCAGGTATTTTAAAACAAGGAGAAGAGAAATGGATTTCATCAACAAATACGCGAGATTCATGAGAAACACCGGTCCCGCCAGAGTCCTGGTACCGATCGGGATCGTTCTCATAGTCTTCGGAATAATTACGACCATGTTCTTCAGCGGAGATATGATCGAGACCACCGGAAAAGTCATAGGTGTGGAAGAGACTGTCGATTCCGAGAATAAGAAGGAGTACGACGTCACCGTGTCCTACACGGTGGACGGCAAGGAGTACACCGGCACCTTCAGCGGCATGGGATCCGGCTATAACGTGGGAGACGAGATAAAGGTCTTCTATGACGCTGCGAATCCCACGACCATCTCCAACACCGGCAGCACGCTGCTCTTCGGACTGGGAGCGATGGCGCTGGGCCTCGCGGCTCTGGTGCTCGGCATACTCAGGACAGTTAAGGCCGTAAAGAAGAGCAGAGAGCTCGACCAGACCGCGGGAAAAGCCGTTCCTGCTGTAGATTTCAGCAACTACAAGGAAAGAGCCGGCGTAAAGGAGATCTACTGCCGCTATGACGGCAACACCTTCAAGCCCGGCTATATCCTCGAAGACGCCGACCGCAAGGTCCTCTATGAAGGAAAGATGACAAAGAACGCCCTCGTGGGCGCCCGCACCTTCGAGTTCACCGATGCCGCCACCGGCACCGTGACCGAGCACGCGGTCGGACATACCGTTACCGAGACCTTCAACATCGAGTTCTTCTCAACGAAGTCCTCCTTCAAGTTCGACGGAAAGAACATCTGGGATCTGCTCCATGAGCGCGGACTGAGGATGAACACCAACCTCGTCAGCAAGTTCCCGAACCTGATCTATGAAGTGTCCAAGAACGGCGAAGCTTACGCCAGGATCGAGACCAGCGGCCAGTTCGTCCATGAAGACGAAGCGGCGCAGCACGCGGTCAATATCCCGGTCGGAAAGTGGTATTACAGGATCTGGACGGATTCCGAGGACTACGAGACCATCTTCCTGACGGTCTTCGGCCTCAGCGAGTCCGAGCAGGCCATTGCAGAGTAAGCAGTCAAACGCACATACACTCGCTCTCGAGGACGTATACTTCGTCAGACAGTGACTGCATACAGACCATAAAGAAAAAGACTGCGGACATCCGCAGTCTTTCTTTATGCCTTCTGGATCTGTCTGAAGACAACAGAATATCTTCACATCAGGAAACTGAGATCACGCGGTCTCGGTTCTTTTTTATATATAAGGAGGAGAGATAATGACCTTCAGCAATATGAGCGTGGAGGAGATCCTCCGGTCCCTTGAGGACGGGATCAGGGATTTCATGCAGACCGACAGATACAAGGATTATCTCAAGGCGGTCTGCAGGTTCCACGACTACAGCACCAACAACATAGCGCTGATAACCATGCAGAAGCCCGACGCCACTCTGGTAGCCGGATACTCCACCTGGAAGAACGCGTTCAACCGCAGCGTAAAGAAAGGAGAGAAGGGAATAAGGATAATTGCTCCCTGTCCCGTGCAGGTGGAGAAGGAGAAGGACGTGTTCGACGCCTATGGAAACCTGCACAGGGAAAAGCAGAAGGTGACTATCCCCAGGTTCCGGTGCGTCAGCGTGTTCGACGTGTCCCAGACCGAGGGAGACAGGATACCGGATATAGATCCCGCAGAGCTCACGGCGGAGGTGGAGGATTACGGAAGCTTCATAAAAGCCCTTGAAATGACCTCCAGAGTCCCGGTCTGTTATACGGAGATAGAGGACGGTTCCAGAGGATATTACGACGCGAGAGCCGGAAAAATAGCTGTAAAGAGCGGCATGGGACAGTCCCAGACGGTCAAGACGCTCATTCATGAGATCGCCCATTCATACCTGCACAGCAGGGAAGACGGAGGAGCGCTGATGCCCTCCGCCACAAAGGAGGTGGAAGCGGAGAGCGTGGCGTACACGGTGTGCAGCGCATTCGGGATAGACACTTCGGAATACACTTTTCCCTATGTCACGGCATGGGCGTCCAAGACGGAAAACGACGCGCTTAAGGAATCCATGGACAGGATAAGGGAAAATGCGTCGGATATCATACATACGGTCACGGACCGGTTCAGGGAGGTGAAAAGAGAGGCTGAGATAGAGGATATTGCGTCCGAAACTGCCGGAATAATGGTGGAAAGCGGAATTACTTTACAGCTGTTCGGAGAGGCAAAAGACAGGATAAAAGAGCTCATCTCGGACGGCAGAACGCTGAGCCTGACACTGAACCTCAGGGAAGCGGCAGAAAACGCAAAAGATCCTTTAAATAAAGCAGATATCGCATCTCTGATCGACAGGATAAACTGCATAAACGAGGATAGAAACGGACCGGAAAACAGAAGGGAGATGGAAAGATGACATATCTAACGGAAGAAGAGAAATGTATCCTGAGGATGTATTTGGGCAGAGACAGAGTCAGGACGGCGGCGAAAATGATATCTGCGCTGGAGGATACGGAAGACGGT
>JAFYZG010000171.1 GCA_017548825.1 Oscillospiraceae bacterium | reverse complement strand
CAGCGCAGGATTCCATAGGCTTTGCGAGCGCGTTTACGGGTATGCCGAACAGATCAAGGAATTCCGGATCGTATGCTTTTCGTGCGATGTCAAAAAGCATCGTTCTCGAGCACAGCCCGAGCGACCCCAGGAATTCCAGCCTGCGCGTAGAACTGACAGGACTGCCGACCAGTCCTGCTTCATAGAGTTCTGCGGCGGTCACCGGGTCTTCCGTGTCTTCAGTGAAGGAAGACTCCGTCACAGCCAGCACAGCTTTCACGATGCTCTCATCGTCCAGTCCCTCCACGCCCAGGATCCCGGCAGCGCCGGCTCTGCTTTTTCTTCTCTCTTTTCCGTTCACTGCGGGTACGTAAGCGTTGAGGACCGTTCCCTCCTTAACAAAGCTGTTTATGTAGGACCTTATCTTTATCCCGGCAGGATCGCTGTCGGTCAGTATCACTATCCCGGTCGTGCGGGCGAATCTCTTTATGAGCTCCCCGGTCTCGCTGCTGCTGAAGACTCCGAAACCGCCCGTCTCTATGATCACAGCATCAAAAAGAGAGCTGAGCCTGACCCTGTCAAACTTGCCCTCTGTCACTATCGCCTGTTTTATCTTATGCAACGCTATGCCCTCCCCGACACGATGAGGGAAAGGCGCACCATGGCCTGCTCCAGCAGGATCCGCTTGTCAGCGGCGCTGCTTTTGAGTTTTTTATCCGTATCGTTGAGGAGCACCATTATCCGGTCCAGCTTCTCCTTTGAGTATCTGCGCTCATTGCTGTATGCAACGCCCAGGGCCCTGTCTCCTTTGCGGTAGCCGAACTCCTCCTCCAGCCGCTCTCTGGATACATGCGCCTCGTTTGCAGCTTTGACTCTCGCCAGATTCACGAAGGATCCCGATATGGCAGCCAGCACTCTGACCGGTTCGTTATCAGTCTCCAGCATCTCGTTCAGCAACCTGACAGCTTCCCTGTCCTGTCCTCTCTCCACAGCCCTGAGAAAGGAGAACACGCTCTCCTCGGTGGTCCTGGGGCACATCCTTCTCACGGTGTCCTCCCGGATCTCCTTATACCCGCAGGCGGCGGCAAGTTTCTCTATCTGTGTGGACAGAAGCTGCAGATCGTCCCCGCAGCGGTCGATGAGCACCGAAGCGGCCTCGCCGCTAATCTCTGCCCCCGCTCTCTCCGCCAGCCTTTTTATGTATGAAAAAAGCTGATCCCGTTCTTTCTTGAAACAGGAGACCATCGCGGCACCGTCTACGCTCTCCGTCATGCTCTCGGCAGTCTTGGGTATCCTGAATCTGGGATCGTCCGAACAGAGGACAACTGCCACCGTCAGAGTCGACGGCAGATCGGACAGGAGCTCTGTGTACAGATCCTTCTTTTCTCCGTTGAATTCTGATGCCCTGAAATTGTCTATCACCAGCAGCTTGTTTGAGAAGGAATAGGTCGTGAGCTGCTCCTCGACGGTCTCGGTATCCGCCTCGCAGAAATCGATCCTGACGGTCTCCCCGTCCACCGCCTCCGCGATGAGCCTCAGACAGTTGTCTATCAGGAAGGAGTCGTTGCCCGCGACGAAATAGAACTGTCTCAGTCCCTTCCTGAGATCAGCCCGTATATTCGTATCGGTAAGTCTGGCAAACACAGTCCGTCCCTCTCCATTGTTGCTTATCTAAAATTATAGCACGCAGAAGGAGGCACAGATATCCTGCGCCTCCTGTTCCGCTAATATTCGCAATGAGATATTCTCAGTCGTTCTCGATGATCGGGAGCTCTCCGAGATAGATGATATCGTCGCGCTTCGTTGCGTCGCCTTCCGCGAGCACGAAAGCTTTTCCGACGATGTTGCCGCCGGCCTTGTTGACCAGGTCTTCCAGAGCCAGGAGCGAGCCGCCTGTGCTGATGACGTCGTCGGCGATCAGGATCCTCGCGCCGTTGATCTTGTCGATGTCGCCCTGATCCAGCCAGAGCGTCTGCTTGACGGCGGTGGAGATGGATTTGACTTCGATGGCGATGGGATCATGCATATAAAGCTTGGGCGCCTTTCTGGCGGGGATGTAGGTCTTTCCGCTCATTCTTGCCATGGCATAGGCAAGCGGGATGCCCTTGGCTTCCGCCGTGACGATTACGTCGAACTCGGGGCATTTCTTGAGAAGCTCCTCTGCGACTCTCTCTGTCAGTTCGACATCGCCGAACATGACGAAGGCCGCAAAGGAGATCTCGTCGTTGACTTTGCAGATGGGGAGCTGGCGTGTGAGTCCGGCTACATGCAGTTCAAAATAATCCATAAAAATATCCTCCACATAATATATTATTGATCGTTACTGATTTCATCAGCCCGGAGGCCAGGCGAGACTTCTTCCCGCCAGTACGTGAAAGTGCAGATGAGGAACGCTCTGACCGGCATCCTCTCCGCAGTTGGAGACCACCCTGAAGCTCTCTATACCGTTCTCTTTCGCAAGCTTCGATATCAGTTCGAAGGCCTTTGCGATCACGGCGCTGTTGTTCCCGTCGATCTCGCCGCAGCTTGCTATATGCTGCTTGGGGATGACAAGAAAATGTACCGGTGCCTGGGGGTCGATGTCGTAGAAAGCAAGCAGATCATCGTCTTCCCAGAGCTTGTTCGACGGGATCTCTCCGGAAGCTATTTTGCAGAACAGACAGTCTTCCATCCATGTTCCTCCTTTCAGATGCACTTCTCTATCTCAGATCTGACGGCAGCTATCGCGTCGCCGGCTTTCTCCGGCTGCTTTCCGCCGGCCATTGCCAGATCATCCTTTCCTCCGCCGTTGCCTCCCATCGCCTGGGCTGCGGCTCTGGCGAGGCGTCCCGCCTTGAGACCTTTTGCGACGGCTTCTCTGCTGCTGGCGGCGCAGAGCGTCGCCTTGGTGCCGTCAGATGCTATTATCAGCGCCACCGCTCCGGGTCTGCCGTCTCTAAGCGAGGCAGCCATGTTCCTGAGGGTATCCGCATCGGTGTTGCCTATGCAGGCGGAGAAGAAGGTGATATCACCTATCGTCTCTCCCCTGTTCTCTATGTCTCTGACTGCGCCGGCGCTCTCGCGGTCGCGCATCTTTCCGATCTCCTGCTCGAGAGCCCTGACCTGGGCAGCCACCGACGAAGCTCTCGCGGGGACCTCCTTTATATTTCCGGCCTTGAGGACAGCAGCTGCCTCCTCAAGCAGACTTCTCTGCTCATCCATGAGCCTGAGAACGCCTTCTCCGGTCACCGCCTCTATCCTTCTGACGCCTGATGCCACGGATGACTCCGCGGTTATCCTGTAGAGGCCTAGATCCGATGTGGCCGACGCGTGCGTGCCGCCGCAGAACTCCTTGGAGAAATCACCGATGCTTACCACGCGCACCGTGTCGCCGTACTTTTCGCCGAACAGCGCTATCGCTCCCTGCTTCTGGGCTTCTTCCAGAGGCAGCACTTCGGTGACTACCGGGATCCCGGACAGGATCTCGGCGTTGACGATGCGTTCCACCTCCGCCAGTTCCTCAGGCTTTACGGCCTCAAAGTGGGTGAAGTCGAACCTCATCTGCCTGTCGTCGACATATGAGCCTGCCTGATGGACATGATCCCCAAGCACCTGTCTGAGCGCCGCCTGCAGCAGATGGACGCTGGTGTGGTTGCGGCGTATCGCCATACGCCTCTCAGAGTCCACTTCTGCAGTGACCGCATCGCCGTCCCTGATGGTTCCCTTTACCATATGTCCTATATGCATATAGTGTCCCTGTGACGACTTTCTGCAGTCAGTCACTTCGAACTCATTATCTCCTGCATTTATGACGCCTTTATCTCCCACCTGTCCGCCGCTCTCCGCGTAGAACGGAGTGGTGTCGAGAACTATTACCGCGTCGTCTCCTTCCGATATGCCGGTGCAGAGACTTCCGTCCTTGACTACCGCTATGACT
>JAFYZG010000170.1 GCA_017548825.1 Oscillospiraceae bacterium | reverse complement strand
CCATGATCTACTACGGCGACGAGATCGGTCTACAGGGATACGGAGACCCGTTCTGCAGAGGCTTCTTCTGTGAAGACAAGGCCGACAGGAACCTGCAGGAAGCCATAAAGGAAATATGCAAAAAAAGAAAGGAGAACTCCGACATCCTCGGTGAGGGTTCAACGGAATTCTTCCTTTCGGAAAACAGCGTTATAGGTTTTTACAGGACCATGGGAGACAGCAGACTAGCCTTCGTCATTAATCTGAGCGATGAGCCCGTAACTGTTCTCGGCGAAGAGATATCTCCCTGGAGATACAGCGTCATCAGGCTCTCATAGAGCTCCGTGACCGCGCCATGCGAACTCGCAGCCGCAGAAGTCCTGTCTGTACAGGTCATACTGCTTCGCAAGCTTCGTGGAGTGCAGATACCCGTCCTTTTTCTTGAAGTCCGAGTGGACCCATTTTATCCCGGTCTTCTCTGCGATCTCTTCTCCGACCTCATTAATGACTTTTGAATTCTTGTGGGGACTGACGGAGAGGGTAGTGCAGAAACAGTCGAAACCGTTCTCTTTGGCGAACTGTGCGGTCCTCTCGAGCCTCAGCCTGAAGCACTCCCTGCATCTGGCGCCGTTCTCGGGCTCTTTTTCAAGTCCTCTGACGAAGTCCAGGAACTCGCTGTGGTCGTAGTCCATATCGAAATAACCGACTCCTGCGCAGAAATCCGCCTCTCTTAGGAGCCTTATCTGTTCCGATTTTCTGTGCTCGTACTCAGCCTGCGGCCAGATGTTGGGATTATAATAGAACACACTGAGATCATACTCCGGAGCAAGCACGCTGATCACGTGGGACGAACACACGGAACAGCAGCTGTGAAGGAGCATTTTTTCTTTTTTTTCGCTCAAAATATCCATTATTAATTCTCTATACGATAAAACCGGTTTTAGGATGGGGAAGACTCAAAATCCGCAAGGGGACTGGAATCCGCGGCATCCCTGAGCCTGCCGTCGTCCAGGTGGGTGTAGATCTCTGTAGTAGATGTATGCGCGTGTCCCAGGATCTCCTTGAGGGCCAGCACGTCGACGTTTCCGTACCTGTACATCAGCGTCGCGGCGGTGTGCCTGAGTTTGTGCACCGTGAAGCCCAGTCCCGCCAGACCGGCTTTTTCTATATATGAATTGATTATCTGTTCGACGCGTCTGGGCGTCAGGCGGCTGCCGGTCCTGGACAGGAACAGCGCATTGCGGTCCTTGTTCTTGTAGGTGCGGTTGTTCCTGGCGTGGAAGTATCTGGCGATGGCTTTCTTGCAGGCATTGTTAAGATAGACCTGACGTTCCTTGTTGCCTTTGCCCGTGATCGTGATGGTCTCTTCATGTATATCCGAGATATCTATGCCTACGAGCTCCGAGAGTCGCATGCCGCAGTTCAGCAGCAGCACCAGCATGCAGTAATCGCGCTCCTTGAAATCTCCGTCTACAGAATTCAGCAGATCTATGGACTGTTCGAGAGACAGATACTTTGGAAGCGCTTTTTTGAGCGCCGGGACCTCCAGATCCTTGGCGGGATCGTTATCCAGTTTATGCGCCTTAACAGTCAGATATTTATAAAATGAGCGCAGAGCGGAGATCTTGCGCGAACGTGCGGAAGCGCTGTTATCGCGGTCCTTCATTACATAATGCAGATATTCGTAGATATCCATCGTTGTAACGGAACCTACAAGGGAGAGATCGACGTCGTCGACTTTGATATCTTCGAAATTAATATCTGAGGGAACTAAATTACGGCTTAATTTGATATAACGGAAAAACGTCCGCAGATCTACCCAGTATCCTTGAATGGTCCTGGGGGAGAGGTTGCGGATCGTTTCCATATATAAGAGAAATTCCTTGATAATTGCGGGGCATCCGAAATAAGTATCAGCCATGACAATGAACTCCAGAAGTGCGTATAAGCCCTAAAACACGTTTTTGACTCCCCTGCGCTTCGCTAAACTTTCATTTAACGAAATAACGTCTCAAGATCCGGCCACTGCTCCATCACTGCAGGAACGTCTGATGATCAGCTGTTCACTGCTGATACGCTGCTCTTCAAAGCTCTGCAGATTATTCTTTTCTCTGCTTCAGAGGTACTATGCCGCCTATGTCTCTCAGGGACGAATCACCCAGTTCACAGAAGGAAACGCCGAGACCTTCGAGAGTGCTCTTCAGCAGTTCCCCGAACTCCGAGCCGGGGATCCTTCCGGCAAACGCAAGGGCGGTGTCTGAGATCTTTCCGCAGGTTCCCCCGATGAAGCCGTGGTCATATCCATCCAGGAGGATCTCCTTCTGCTTCATGATAACGGAATATTTAGCGAAATTCAAGAGTGTCTCCCCAATCGACGTGTCGTCTGTGATCACAGTATTGCTGTCGATCAGTACAGAACTGCATCTGGTATACCCCTGACGGACGTTGACGGCGCTGAAACCGCCTAAAAAAAGTATTTCCTGTGGGATGACCCTGATGTTCCCCATCAGCCTGTCATCCAGCGGCAGCAGGTTGAGCCTGCAGTCCCACGGATACTCCTTGCCGAACTCCCCTACCCTTATGACTCTGAAGCCTTCCTCTTCAAGAGAAGCGATAAGTCCCGTCTGCTGTTCATTTACGGCGACCAGGTCCTTCCCCAGAGGCAGTACCTGGAGATCCGCGTGGCTGCAGATCGGCTCAGGCAGGTTGTCCGCCCTGCGGACTCCGAGGACAGATATGCCCCTTTTCTCAAGGTCCGCTATTACATCCTCCGCTTCTTCCGAAACAGCACAGAGCGCCGCTTCCCTTCCGGGAAGCAGCGGCTTCTCTATAAATACACTGTTCATAAGCATCAGAATACTTTTTTAATGTCTTTTATATTGGAAATCCCTATCAGTTCAATGCCGTACTGCGAGGCATCCATCTTCTTCAGGCTTCCCGCGGGAAGCACGCACCTCGTGAAGCCCAGCTTTTCTGCCTCAGAAACGCGTTTTACGGCGTCTGTGACAGTCCTTATCTCTCCGCCGAGTCCTATCTCCCCGAAGACTACGGTGCCTGCAGGAATGGTTTTATCCAGCAAGGAAGAGACTATGCTTGCCGCCACCGCCAGGTCGGAAGCCGTATCACCTATGTTGAGGCCTCCGATGACATTGAGATAGACGTCCAGAGCGGAGAGCATGTATCCTCCCCTCTTCTCCAGCACAGCGATGAGCAGGTTTGCCCTATTGAAGTCCAGTCCGTCAGCCGTGCGTCTGGGGACCGAGAAACCGCTCTTTGTGGTCAGCGCCTGTATCTCCGCCATGATGGGACGCGTTCCCTCCATAGCACAGGTGACGCAGCTGCCCGGGGTATCCGTGGACGCCCCTTCCAGCAGCAGCATGCTGGGATTCGCTATGCCGAAAAGTCCTTTGTCCGTCATGTCAAACATGCCGATCTCATTGGTGGAGCCGTAGCGGTTCTTAGCGGAGCGGAGGATCCTCAGCGCAAGATATCTGTCGCCTTCCAAATATAGGACAGTATCGACAATGTGCTCCATGACCTTGGGGCCGGCTATCGCCCCGTCCTTGTTCACGTGGCCTACTATGATGAACGGAATGCCTTCCGCTTTAGCACACTTAGTCAGTGCTGACGCGCTCTCCCTCACCTGGGCGACGCTGCCGGCGGAAGACGGTATCCCGTCCACCTCCATCGTCTGGATGGAATCTATTATGCACAGGTCGGGATGATGTTCCCTGACTGTGTTGATTACCGATGTGATGTCAGTCTCGTTAGCAATGAGAAGATTGGGGGTATCCACGCCGAGGCGCTTTGCTCTGAGCTTTATCTGCGAGGACGATTCCTCCCCGGATACATACAGCACTTTGGCGGTATCACACACGTTTCCGCAGATCTGGAGCAGCAGTGTGGACTTGCCCGCGCCTGGCTCGCCTCCGAGCAGTATCACGGAGCCGCTGACTATCCCTCCTCCCAGGACTCTGTCGAACTCCTCTATCCCGGTGGAATAGCGGATGTCGCTGTCATAGGATACTTCGTCAAGGGAAACAGTCTTAGCGGACGAGGAGTGTGAGGACGCTTTTTTGCTGACGGTCACTCTCTGCGTCTGCTCCTCCTGCAAGGTGTTCCATTCCCCGCATTCAGGACAGCGTCCGTACCATTTCGTGCTCTGCGCGCCGCAGTTGGTGCACACATAATATACAGTAGTTTTAGAAGCCATCGGTCTGCTCCGTTACATCTTTCTTTCCATCAGAATTATAACACAGCGAAAAAGAAAAATCGGAGCGTCACAAGGACACTCCGATCAATGGAGGCGCCTTCCAGATTCGAACTGGAGCATAGAGGTTTTGCAGACCTCTGCCTTCCCACTTTTGAGAGGATGAGTGGAAGGGAGATCAAGATTACAAAGAGGAGAAAATGAACGATATTCTGATTCAATTCCAATACTATT